>NZ_CAXUCH010000110.1:0-13896 GCF_964249325.1 uncultured Mycobacterium sp.
GCCATGGTCGAGGAATCCATCGAAGCCGCCAACTTCGCCAGCCATGAGCATCCCAGCCGGGTCATCGTGATGATCACCGGTGACCGCGACGTGCCCGACGCCCGGCTTGACGCGCAGTTGCGTGCCGGTGGCGATAGCGGCGCCGGCGAGGTGGTAGTGCTGAGGTTGTCGGGTCCGCTCGCCGATCACACCGGCAGTGTGGTCGTGCCCTTTCTGCTGCCCGACATCCCGGTGGTCGCGTGGTGGCCCGACATCGCCCCGGCCGTCCCCGCACAAGATCCCCTGGGCCAGTTGGCTATTCGGCGCATCACCGATGCGACCAACGGTGTCAACCCGCTGTCGGCGATCAAGAGCCGGCTGCCCGGATACACCCCAGGCGACACCGACCTGGCCTGGAGCCGGATCACCTATTGGCGCGCCTTGCTGGCATCGGCGATCGACCAGCCTCCACACGAGCCGATCACCTCTGCGCTGGTTTCGGGATTGAAGACGGAGCCAGCCCTGGACGTCCTGGCGGGCTGGCTGGCCAGCAGGATCGACGGGCCGGTGCGCCGCGCGGTAGGCGAGCTCAAGGTCGAGCTGGTCCGTCCGACCGAGACGGTGACGCTGAGCCGACCGCAAGAAGGATTGACGGCGACGCTCAGTCGCACAGCCAAGCCGGATGCGCTGGTTCCCCTGCCCCGCAGGGAAACCCGTGAATGCCTTGCCGAAGACCTGCGCCGGCTGGATCCGGACGTGATTTACCTCGAGGCGCTGGAAGGTATTAGTCGGGTGGAGTACGTATGAACCGAGTCGTCGAAACCTATCCCGACAGTGAGGCGCTGGCGGCGGCGGCCTGCGAGCGGCTGATCGGCGCCATCGACGCAGCCGTGGCGGCCCGCGGTCAGGCGCTGATCGTGTTGACCGGCGGCGGCAACGGCAACCGGTTGCTGAGCAAGCTCAGCGACCAGGGCCAGCGAATCGACTGGTCGAAGCTCCACCTGTTCTGGGGCGACGAGCGCTATGTCCCCCAGGACGACGACGACCGCAACGACAAGCAGGCTCGTGCCGCCCTGCTGGACCACATCGACATCCCGGCGCGCAATGTGCACCCGATGCCGGCCAGCGACGGCGAATTCGGCGACGACATCGATGCCGCCGCACTGGCCTACGAGCAGGTCCTCGCGGCCTACGCGCAGCCGGGCGACCCGGCACCCGATTTCGACGTGCACCTATTGGGCGTCGGACCTGAGGGCCACATCAACTCGCTGTTCCCCGATACCCCTGCGGTGCGCGAGACCACCAGGCTGGTGGTGGGCGTCACCGATTCACCGAAACCCCCGCCGCAGCGAATCACCTTGACATTGCCCGCCCTTCAGCGCTCCCGCGAAGTCTGGACGATGGTCTCGGGGTCGGAGAAGGCCGACGCGGTGGCCGCCGCCCTCGGCGGCGCCGATCCGGTGTCGGTGCCGGCCGCGGGAGCAGTCGGGCGGGAGAACACGGTCTGGCTGCTCGACACGCAGGCCGCGGCCAAGCTCTCTGGCTGACGTCCTGCCAACGGCCTCTGTCGGCACAGGGCGTCTTCGTCCAGGTTCTCGCCTTCTGCGCAGTTCATCCTCGCCGAGCGTCATAATGACCGTCATGGCAGACAAATCGGGCCGCACCGGCTCCGAGCGGCAGCGGCTGAAGACCCTCGCACAGGCCGCGTTGAACGCCGACCTCACGGTGCAACAGCTCGAGAGCGTGCTGGCCGACATGAATACGTCGCTGTCCGGCCTCAACACTGCCCTGGACACCTTCGAGAACAGCCTGGAACACCTGAACACCACACTGGGCAAGCTCGACGAACTCGCGCCCAGGCTCGGCGGCGTGGTCGACCGGATGGAAGCGATCGTCGAGAGGGTCGAGCACATCGTCGACTTGACCGAGGCGGTGATGTCACCGTTGTCGGCGACCGAGCACGCGCTGCGCGGCGTCATCAACGCCTTGCGGAACCGCACGGTGCGGTAAACCGCCGACTCAGGCAGTCGGTGAGCGAATCTCTCGGCGCCACTCAAGTAATCCGGCCGGGAACGTAAGTCGCCTCGCATCGGATTGCCCCCGACGTCGTTGCTAGCCGCTGTTGCGCAGCGCGCTCGCCAATCCGTTCATCGTCAAGAGGATTCCGCGCTGCACCAGTTCGTCGTCGTCACCGCAGCGGTAGCGCCGCAGCAGCTCGACCTGAAGGTGGTTCAGCGGCTCCAGGTACGGGAAGCGGTTGAACACCGAGCGCGCCAGCGCCGGATTGTCAGCCAGCAGGTCGTCTTGGCGAGTGATCAACCTATGCAGGGTGATGGTGCGCCGATGTTCGTCGACGATTTTGTCAAATACCCGGCGCCGCAACGACTCATCGGGCACGAGTTCAGCATACCGGGCTGCCAGTCCCAGGTCGGTCTTGGCCAGCACCTGCGCCATGTTAGACAGCACGGTACGAAAGAACGGCCATCGTCGGTACAAGTCGTGCAGAACCTCCAGCCGGGCTTTCCCGTTGTCCGGACCCTCGGCCACCCACTGCTCGAACGCCGAGCCGGTGCCATACCAGCCGGGCAGCATCACCCGACACTGACTCCACGCCAGCACCCATGGGATGGCGCGCAAATCCGCGATCGACGTGGTGGGTTTGCGCGATGTCGGCCGGCTGCCGATGTTCAGCGACCCGATCTCACTGACCGGGGTGGAGGCCAGAAAATAGTCGACGAAACCCGATGTCTGATGGACTAATTCGGCATAGGCACGTTGCGCTCGCGCGGCCAGGTCGTCGAGCACCTCATAGGCCCGGGCCGCGTCGTCTCCGAGGCCCTCCACGTCGAGCAGCGTCGCCTCCAAGGTGGCGGCCACCAACGTCTCCAGGTTGCGGCGGGCCAGCTCGGCTTCGGCGTATTTGGCGGCGATGACCTCGCCCTGCTCGGTGAGGCGCAGTGACCCGTTCACCGCGCCCGGCGGCTGGGCGAGGATGGCCTCATAGCTGGGCCCACCGCCGCGGCCGACGGTACCGCCGCGACCGTGAAAGAGCCGCAACCGAATTCCGGTTTTGCGGGCCGTCTCCACCAGCGCGAGCTCTGCTCGGTACACCGCCCAGTTCGACGCCAGATAGCCGCCGTCCTTGTTGGAGTCGGAGTAGCCGAGCATCACCTCCTGGCTTTCGCCGCGAGCCCGGACCAGCGCCCGGTAGAGCGGAAGATCCAGCATCGCGTGCAGAATCGACGCCCCGTTGTAGAGATCGTCGATGGTCTCGAACAGCGGGACGATGCCCACCGGGCAATACGGCCGCGCCCCGGACGCATCAATGAGACCAACCTCTTTCAGCAGGATCGCCGGCTCTAGGACATCCGACACCGAGCGGCACATCGAGACGACGTAGTTGGGCACCGCCTGCGGCCCGTACACCTCGACCGCGCGGGCAGCGGCCGCGACGATGTCGAGCTCCCGCCTGGCCAGCTCGGTAAGTTGGGCCCGGTCACGCAGCAGCGGCCGGCGGGTGCCGAGTTCGCCGGCCAGCAGCGCGACCCGCTGATCTTCGGGCAGCGAGGAGTAGTCCGGGTGCACGCCGGCCCAGGCCAGCAGCTCGGCCACCACTTCTTCGTGGACGTCGGAGTTCTGCCGCAGGTCCAGGCCGCACAGGTGAAAACCGAAGACGTGTACGGCTTCCCGTAACGCGGCCAGCCGGTCGTCGGCGAGCAGCGCGCTGCCGTGGCGGCGCAGCGAAGCATCGATGGTCTCGAGATCGGCCCGCAACTCCCCCGGAGCCACATATCGGGGTAAGCCCAGGTCGAGCTGCTGGGCCGGCTGACGGTCCAGGATCGCGGCCGCGGTCTTAGTGAGCCGCGCGCGGATCACCCGCAACGCTCGCCGGTAGGGTTCGTCGGCGCGGGCCTGTTCGTGGCAGGCGTCGGCGAGCGCGGCCAGTTCTGGGCTGATGGTAACCAGCCGCGCCGACATCGACAGCTCCTGTTCCAGCGCGGTCAGCTCGGCGAAATAGTGCGCCAGCGCGGTGTAGGCCGCGCTGCCGGTGGCCAGCCGGACCACGTCGGCGGTCACGTTCGGGTTGCCGTCGCGATCACCGCCGATCCAGCAGCCCGGCCGCAGGATGGGCTCGCAGAGCAGGTTCGCGTCGGGCCAGCGAGCACGCAGCGCCTCGCGCACTTCAGCGTTGATCTTCGGGATGACGTCGAAAAATGCGGCCGGGTAGTAGCGCAGGCCGACTTCGATCTCGTCGGAGATCTGCAGCCGCGACAGCCGGACCAGCGCGGTTTGCCACAGCGTCAGTACCTGGCGGCGCAACTCCGGTTCGATGGCGCGTCCGTCGTCGGTCTCCGTACGTCCTGCAGCGTGCAGCCGCATCAACTCGGTGATCCGGTGCTGGGTGGCGAAGACCGTGCGACGCCGCGTCTCGGTCGGGTGCGCGGTGATGACCGGCGACACCAACGCGTCGGCCAAGGCGGCGTCAACCGTGGCCGAATCCAGCTCGGCCGCATCGAGTTTGCGATACGTATCGGCCAAGCTGCTGTCCTGCGGCGGCTCACCGGCGGCGATGTGGATGGCGCGGCGCCGCTCACGGTGGATGTCCTCGGCCACATTGGCCAGCAGCGCGAAATGAGTGAAGGCCCGGATCACCGGGATGGCCAGGTGGATGTCGAGACCTGAGAACATCCGGGCCAGGTCGGCGCGCTCGATCTCCGAGCGCCGCAGCCGGAACGACTCCACCCGAGCACGCTCGACGAGCTCGAATACCTCGTCGCCGTTCTGATCGCGCACGGTGTCGCCGAGTATCGCCCCGAGCAGCCGGATATCCTCGCGCATCGGCTCGGTGGCTTCGCGGCCCACCCGCGTGCGTTGGACGGCGCCGACCGGCTCGAGCGCAGCGTCGGAGACCTCAGCCATGCGTTCCAGTGTGAGGCTGACTGCGCGGGCTCGCCCGTTATCGGTACTTGATCAGCAGGGCCATCCCGATGATGGATACCAGCCAGATGCCGGTGACGAAATAGGTCAGCCGGTCCAGGTTTTTCTCGACGACCGTCGACCCGGACAGGCTCGATTGCACGCCCCCGCCGAACAGTGTCGACAGGCCCCCACCCTTGGCGCGGTGCAGCAGCACCAGCAGTACCACCAGCACGCTGGTGACCACCAGAGTGATCTGCAGGGCCAACTCCATGGCCGCCACCTTACCGGGTGCGGTTCGAGCGGCCGCAATCGACGTTGCCGGCCCGATACGCGGCCAGGAAGACACGGGCCGCGGCGCGGGCGTGGTCGCGCGGTTCGATCCTGGCCAGCGTGTGGGAACCGCCATAGAACAGCGCATGGTCGAGCGGCTTACCCACCACCAGAAATGCGAAATGCTCGGCAGCCGAGCCCTTTACGGGAACATCTAGTAGACCACGCTCATTGAGGTGGCCGAAGGTGTCGGCGAGCACCGACAGTGTGCGAGCGGGTGCACGTTGGTAATAGACGTCGGCCAGCTCCGGCAGCCGGTTGGCTTCGGCGATCACCAACCGTCGCAGCTGCACAACCGGTTCGGCTAACACGGCGTGCAGGTAGTCCACCGCCAGCTCGACGAGGTCCGATTCCAGATCCTTGGTGTGCGCCAATGCAGCGATTCGCTCGATCACCGGGCCGGCGATCCTGTCAAGTACGGCAGAGACAATGGTAAAGAGCAATTGCTGCTTGTCACCGAACTGCTTGTAGACCGTCTGCTTGGACACCTGCGCCCGAGCCGCGATCTGGTCGACGCTGGTGCCCTGGAAGCCCTGGCTGAGAAACAGCTCCTGGCCGGCGGCCAGGATGGTTTGCCGCTTGCGCTCAGTGCGGCTGTCCGCGGACGGCGTCATATGAATCTCCTGGGCAGTACTAGACAGTCTAGTTCCGCTTTAAGTACTGTACCGTCTAGTTCCCATGAAAGGACACCTTCGGCATGACGACCAAACCCTGCCCGCCGCTTGAAGACCGAATCACCAAGTCGTTGCTGGGTTATGGAGTCATCGCCGGACCCGTCTACCTGATCGTGGTTGCGCTTCAGGCCGTCACCCGGGAAGGCTTCGATCCGGCACGGCATGACGCGAGTTTGTTGTCCAATGGCAGCCTTGGCTGGATCCAGATCGCGAACTTCGTAGTGACGGGCGTTATGACGATCGCCGCGGGCGTGGGGGTGCGTCGTGCGCTGGGGACGGGCGCCGCCGCGACGTGGAGTGGTTGGCTAGTCGTGGGCTACGGGGTGGGAATCGTTGCCGCCGGATTATTTCGCGCCGATCCGTCGCTCGGCTTTCCGCCGGGCACGCCAGCCGGACGAGGCTCGGTGAGCTGGCATGGAATGCTGCATTTGGTCTCGGCCAGTGCGGGATTCCTGTGCTTGATCGCGGCGTGCTTCGTGGTGGCGAGCTGGTTTTCCCGGGACGGTAGGCGCGGTTGGGCGTGGTATTCGCGGCTCACCGGCGCAGCGTTCGCCGCCGGATTCGCCGCGATCGCCTCGGGCTCCAGCAGCCCGGTTGTGGTGGTGGTGTTCAGCGTCTCGGTCGTGATCGCCTGGGCATGGTTGACGGCGATCTCAGTCAAGCTCTACCGAAACGTCGCTAAGGCAGCGGTCCCCCAGCCGCGATAGCGCACAGCTTGGCGAACTCCTCCCCGTCCAGCGACGCACCACCGACCAGGGCGCCGTCGACGTCGTCGCAGGCGATGATGTCGCCGATGTTTTTTGCGTTGACCGAGCCGCCGTAGAGCACCCGCACCGTGTCGGCGATCTGCGGGGAGGCCAGCGCGCCCAGTTCCTTGCGAATCGCCGCGCACACTTCCTGCGCGTCGGCGGCGCTGGCCACCCTCCCGGTCCCGATGGCCCACACCGGCTCGTAAGCGATGACGACCGTGGCGATCTGGTCGGCGGAGAGCCCCGCAAGCGAGCCGCGCAGCTGCTCGACGTTGTGGGTCACGTGGTCGCCGGCTTCGCGGACCTCCAGGTGTTCGCCGATGCACACGATGGGTGTCAGCCCGTGTTTCAGCGCGGCCGAGGCTTTGGCGGCCACCAGCGGGTCGTCCTCGTTGTGGTAGGTGCGCCGCTCGGAGTGCCCGACGACGACGTAGGTGCAGCCCAGCTTGGCGAGAAACGCGCCGCTGATGTCGCCGGTGTAGGCGCCGGAGTCGTGTGGCGAGAGGTCCTGGCCGCCGTAGGTCAGCCGCAGTTTGTCGCCGTCGACCAGGGTTTGCACGCTGCGCAGATCGGTGAACGGCGGCAGCGCCGCGACGTCGACCTTGTCGTAGTACTTGTCCGGCAGCGAGAACGCGATCTTTTGCACCAGCGCGATCGCCTCGAAGTGGTTGAGGTTCATCTTCCAATTGCCGGCGATCAGCGGCTTGCGGCTCATCTGGCTCCTTCCCGTCAGGTGTTCAACACCGCTAGGCCGGGCAGTTCTTTGCCCTCCAGGTATTCCAGCGACGCGCCGCCGCCGGTGGAGATGTGCGACACCGCGCCCTCCGGAAGGTTGAGCCCGCGCACCGCGGCCGCCGAATCACCGCCGCCGACCACGCTGAACGCGCCCTTGGCGGTGGCGGCGACGATTGCTTCGGCCACACCTTTGGTGCCTGCGGCGAACGCGGGGAATTCGAATACGCCCATCGGGCCGTTCCAGAAGATTGTCCGGGCGTTGGAGAGCAGCGTGGTGAACCGGATGACCGATCCAGGCCCGATGTCCAGACCCATCTTGTCGTCCGGAATCGCATCGGCTGCAACGACTTTCGACGGGGAATCCGCGGCGAATCTGTCCGCCACGACGATGTCCACGGGCAGGCGGATCACGTCGGCGTAGGTTTCGCACATCCTGCGACAGGTATCGACCATCTCGGGCTGAACCAGCGAAGTGCCGACCGATAGTCCATGGGCGGCAAGGAATGTAAAGCACATGCCGCCGCCGATCACGATGCTGTCGGCCTTGGTCGCCAGCTTTTCGATCACGCCGAGCTTGTCGGACACCTTCGCCCCGCCGAGTACCACGGCGTACGGTCGTTCGGTCGAGCTGGTCAGCTGCTCGAGCACTTTGACTTCGGCGGCCACGAGTGTGCCGGCGTAGTGCGGTAGCAGTGTTGCGACGTCGTAGACCGATGCCTGCTTGCGGTGCACAACCCCGAACCCGTCGGATACGAAAGCGCCGCGGTCTCCGACCAGTTCGGCTAGTTGGCGGGCCAGCGCCAGGCGCTCGCCGTCGTCCTTGCTGGTTTCCCGGGGGTCGAAGCGAACGTTCTCCAGCAGCAGCACGTCACCGTCGCTCAGTGCTTGGGCACGGGCGACCGCGTCGCTACCCACGACGTCGCGGGCCAGCTGGACGTGTTGGCTGAGCTGCTCGCCCAGCGCAGCCGCGACCGGCGCCAGCGACAGCTTCGGGTCGGGGCCGTCCTTGGGGCGACCTAGGTGGGCGGTGACGACCACTTTGGCGCCCGCGTCGACCAGTGCCTTCAGCGTCGGCACGGAGGCGGTGATGCGGCCCGGGTCGGTGATGGTCCCGTTGTCGAGCGGGACGTTCAGGTCGGAACGCACAAGGACTCCGCGGCCCGAGACTCCTTCTGCAAGAAGGTCTTCGAGCGTCTTGATGGCCACGGCTTACAGCGACTTGCCGACCAGGGCGACCAGATCGACGAGGCGGTTGGAGTAGCCCCATTCGTTGTCGTACCAGGACACCACTTTGGCTTGGTTGTCGATGACCTTGGTCAGCCCAGCGTCGAAGATCGAGCTGTGCGGGTCGGTGACGATGTCGGTGGACACGATCGGCGCGTCGTAATACTTGAGGATTCCCTTGAGCCGGCCCTCCGCAGCGGCCTTGAATGCGGCGTTGATCTCCTCGACGCTGGCCGGCTTTGACAGGTCAGCGGTCAGGTCGGTCACCGAGCCGGTCGGGATCGGCACCCGCAGTGCATATCCGTCGAGCTTGCCGTTGAGCTCGGGCATCACCAGCCCGATCGCCTTGGCGGCGCCGGTCGAGGTGGGAACGATGTTCAGCCCGGCGGCGCGAGCCCGGCGCAGGTCTTTGTGCGGCCCGTCTTGCAGGTTCTGGTCCTGGGTGTAGGCGTGGATCGTGGTCATCAGGCCTTTGACGATGCCGAATTCGTCGTTGAGCACTTTGGCCAGCGGCGCAAGGCAGTTCGTGGTGCACGAGGCGTTGGAGATGATGTGCTGGCTGCCGTCGTACTTGTCGTCGTTGACGCCGAGCACGATGGTGATGTCGGGATCGGTGGCCGGAGCGGAGATGACGACCTTCTTGGCGCCGGCTTCCAGGTGGCCCTTGGCCTTGGCGGCGTTGGTGAAAAGCCCGGTGGACTCCACGACGACGTCTACGCCCAGATCACGCCACGGCATGGCGGCCGGGCCTTCGCGGACCTCGAGCGCTTTGATCTTGGAGCTGCCGACGACGATGGTGTCCTCGCCTTCCAGGCCCACGTCTTGGGGCAGCCGGCCCAGGATCGAGTCGAATTTCAGCAGGTGCGCCAGCGTGGCGTTGTCGGTGATGTCGTTGACGGCCACTACTTCGACATCGGTGATGCCCTGCTTCTGCTGCGCGAGTAGGGCCCGATAGAAGTTGCGTCCAATTCGACCGAAGCCGTTGATGCCTACTCGGACCGTCACGTGGATCTCTCCTTAGTCGCTGGTGGTCTACCCGCGCCAGCCTAGTCCGGCGACGATGCGGGCCCGGAAGGGCCCGCAGAGGAGCCGGACCATCCGCACCGCGAACCCGGTGGACGGGCGCTGAGCCGCTACTTTGCCGTGCGAAGGCGGCGCAACGCAGATTCGGCAGCGTGATAGCCGCACAGCCCGTGTACACCGGCGCCCGGTGGCGTGGATTGCGAGCACAGGTAGACGCCGGGCACACCAGTGAAATAGGGATCGACCGCCACCCGCGGCCGGAAAAGTATTTGCAGGCCGTCGTTGGCGCCGCCGATGATGTCGCCGCCGATGAAGTTCGCGTTGTAGGCCTGCAGCTGCGCGGGTGACTTGCTGACCGTCGCGACAATGCGGTCACGAAATCCGGGGGCGAACCGCTCGATTTGGTCGACCACCGCGTCGGTGGCATCGCCGTCGTAGCCGAAGGGCACATGCGCGTAAGCCCAGATCGGGTTGATGTTCCCGCTGGAGCGCGACGGGTCGGCCCGGTACTGCTGCCCGACCAGCACAAAAGGGCGCCTGGGCATCTGGCCTTTGGCGCGCTCGAGTTCGGTCTGCGCGATTTCGCCGAACGTCCCACCCAGGTGGACGCTGCCCGCGCGGCTGCAGGCGGGGTCGGTCCACGGGATATCGCCGTCGATGGCGAAGTCGACCTTGAACGCCGATGAGCCTTCGCGGTAGCGCTGATACGAGCGCTTGATGCGGGCGGGCATGAGGTCGCCGTAAATCGACAGCGCCGCAGCGGGACTCAGGTCGAGCATCACGATATCGGCGTCGGGGATGTCGGTGCGGCTGCTGACGGTGACGCCGGTTGCGATCACCCCGCCGTACTCGCCGAGCGCGGTCGCCGCGGCCGCGATGAGGAACCCTGAGCCGCCTTGCGCGACGGGCCATCCGTAGCGGTGTCCGCTGGCCAGGATCATCAGTCCCAGTGACGCGGTCAGCGGTCGGTCTAGCCGGGTATAGACGTGTGCGGCCGCCCCGCCGAACAAGGCGCGGGCCTTCTCGGTGCGAAACCACCGCGCCATTACCGTGGCCGGCAACACGGCACGGGGCCCGAACCCGGCGAGCCGGATCGGGTGCCGCGGAACACCTAGAACGGGCCGCAGCAGATCGCGTGAGAGCTCGTCGAAACCGGCTGCCAGGTCGCTCACCGCGCGCCGCCAGCGCGGCCCGTCGGACCCCAGACCGGCGGCAGTCTGATCGATCGACCGATACAGCACCCCGGCGGTGCCGTCGTCGAGCGGGTGCGCGCAGTCGATCTCCGGCCACCGCCAGGTGAGCCCGCGGCGTTCGAGGTCGATCTGCTGCCAAAACGGTGAACCCACCGCCAGTGGGTGAAATGCCGAGCAGTGGTCGTGGATGACGCCGGGCAGGGTCAGCTCGCCCGACCGCGCGCCCCCGCCGATCCTGTCAGCCGCCTCCAGTACCTGCACGCCGACGCCGTGGCGCGCGAGGTTGATTGCGGCGGCCAAACCGTTGGGTCCTGCGCCGATGACGACGGCGGTGGTCACTGCGACGGGTGCGCGGCGTCGGTGTGGTGCTTAGTGGGGTGAACGGGGATCTGGTCACCGGGCTCCGGCCACGGCTGGTGGGTCAGCATGTCTTCGACTGTGACATATCCCTCTTCGATCACTCCGGTCTTGGCGTCGACGATGCGGTACCACTGCCTTTGTGTCTGGATCGGCTGGCCTTCCAGGATGATGACTCGTACGTCGCCCTCCTCGAAGTGGCAGCGCCGCTGCACCGCCTCCAGCAGTTGCTCGTTGTGCAGGTGGCCTTCGCCGAAGTTCCAGCCGATGAGCGGCCCAGCGACGATTTCGCCTTCCCGGATGGCGTAGTCGGCTTCGTTCTCGATAGCGCGGGAAAGCAGCCCGTTGAGTGCCCGGCCGTGCAGGTGCATGGCCCGGAACGCTCCCGGGACCTTGTCGGCCATGAGTTCCGCGGTCGCCGGGCCGTAGAGTTTCACCAACTGGTTGACCACGAGCGGCGAGCTTTTGACGACGTTCGCTTCGATCTTGTCCTCGGCCCCCGGACGGAAGCACCACAGGCTGGTGGCCCAGTTACCGGCATAGTAGCGCATTGCCGGAAGGAACGAAATCTGTTGGGGGAACATGTTTCCTGCGATCAGGGCGGTAGCAATGACGATGACCAGCAGGGCCAGCAGCAGCGGCGAGTTGAGGTCGTAGACCGTGATGGAGCCGTAGTGCCCGAATAGGTAGAACAGCGAGAAGATGAAGAATACGTTCCACTCCAGCGGGACTCCCATCGGGAGGTTGGAGATGATGTTGAGGTGGAAGATCACCATGAACCCGATGAGGAACCACCGCCACGGTTGACCGCCGGCGAGAAAAACCAGCACTCCCGGGACGATGAATTCGGCTGTGGTGCCGCCAACGTGGGCCATGAATTTCGGCAACCAGGACGGGCGCAGGTCATTGACCGGGTCACGGTAGAGCATGTGCTTGAACCAGCGGAACATTTTGGGGCGAAGTAGCGCGTTGTTGCTGGTCATCACCGCCACCACGTACGGGAAGTGGTGGTTGAGCTTGGATGTCGCTGCGCCCCACCACAATCCGAGCATGATGATCTTGAAAGCCGCGATCTCGTCGATGAACGGAAAGAAGAACACGAACAGCTTCAGCCAGTAGTGTTCGGCACGAGCGGCCAGGAAGATGGTTTTGTCGCGCAGCCCGAGCACCGCCAGCGCGACGATGATCGGCACAACCAGCATCGGGTCGACCAGTCCGACATCGCCGCTGCCGGTGACCGGGCCGCCGTGGCCGGGTGACAGCAGCGCCCAGACCCCGGATACCAGCACCACGGCATACAGCGCGACGTCGACCACGGTGCGAGTGTCGCCCGCGGTGAGCGGAACCTTCCCAGGCCACGGTGGCAAGCGAATCGTGTTAGGCCGCAACCAGTAAAGAAACCCACCGATCGGCGGCCAGAACCTCCCCGTCAGCGGGCCGGATCCGCAGCCCAAGCCGAGCACCTCGAACAGCAGGGTGAAGACAATGACCTTCTGGTACACGATCGGCTGCGTCCACCATTCGCCGATGTGACCGAGGCCGCCCAGACCGGGTGTCAGCGAAATGATCGCGGCGGGGGCGGCGATGTACACGGCGATCTTGAGCAGGTAGAGCAGGTAGACCGCATACGGAGTGCCGAAGCCGTGTTCGGCCCAATGGCGGCTGCAGGCTTGGACCCGGGTGCTCCACGGCAGGGTGCGCCAGGTGTCAGGGTCGACGTCCGGAACCGACGGTGTGATGAATCCCATGACGGCCTCGTTTCCGTGAAAAGCGGAGTCTATCGCCAAATCACTTGGCGGATATGGCGAATCACCATCGCAGATCCTGATCGGCCAGCCCTGTGGATAACCGGCTTGCGCGTCGGCAGGCGAGTATACTCGCACATCCGTTCGATACGCGGGTGTATCCGCTGGCCCTCGGCGGTGTTGGTGAGGCGGCCGCGATGGCTGATCTGGGCCCATCGGCCCTGGTGGCAGCGGTCGGGTCGTCGTATCGGCTGGAGTCCATGCTGGTGGCGCGGCGGTTGGCCGCGGTGGCGGCGCTGCTGCGGCACCGCATGGCAGCAGCCCAGCAAGCCGACGCCGAGCGTGGGTATGCGGCGGTCGACGGCTTCGAGCAGAGCACGGCCGAGGTCGCCGCCGCGATGAACCTGTCCCCGATGGGGCCAGTTATCTGGTGTCGCATGCCGAAGCGCTTGATACGCGCCTGCCCAAGGTGGCCGCGCTGTTGGCTGAGGGCCGAACGGATTGGCGCACAGTCCGATTGATCATCAGCCGCACCGATCTGGTGACCGACACCGAGCTGATCGCCAAGCTGGATGAGTCGCTGGCGGCGCGTATCGGCAAGTGGCACAGCTGGTCGCGGCAGCGCATCGTCAACGCTGTGGATGCTGCGGTGCGCCTCGCCGATCCCGATGCCGCGCGTGAACGCCGACAGCCAGCCGAAGACAACCGCCACATCGGAACCGCAGCGTTAGACGACGGGATGGCAGAGATCTACGGCACCGTCGCGGCGTCGACAGCCACGGCGTTCGACCGGCGGCTGTCGGAGTTCGCTAAGCAGCTGTGCCCGTCGGACCCGCGAACGCTGGATCAGCGCCGCGCCGACGCGTTGGCCGCGTTGACCGCCGCCTGGCATGCACCTGCGGAAAGCCCCAGTGTCCGATCCGCGACGACCATGCCGAGCATGATCGCGATCCGGGCGGTGCACAAG
>NZ_CAXUCH010000111.1:0-13845 GCF_964249325.1 uncultured Mycobacterium sp.
CCGCCGCTTAGCCCGGTGTGGGTTGCGTTGTTGATCGACGGTGAGTCGTCAGGTGTGGCGCTCGGGCAGCAATGCGCGCGTCGGGCGCTGCCGCTCGTTGCGGCGATGGCCAAGGTGGCGGTGGCCGCGGCTTTTGCGGCGTTGACGATGGCGCTGCTCGGGTACGCCGCCGGTGGACGGCTGGGTAACTTCGGGGACGTCGGGGTGGATCAGGGCACGTTCGGGATCTCGGTATTCCTGTGGTTCTCGCTCGTCGGCGCGATCACTGTGGTGATGGCGAACGGAGTCACGCGCAGTGCCAAAAGGCCTAAGCCGCCTCCCAGTCCGCGACCGATTGAGGAAGTAGCCGACGACGAACCGCCCGCTTCTGAGCAACCGGATCTCGAAGACGTCGCCGACACCGCCGATGAAGCCGGACTGCTTCCGGTCGACGGGGCAGAAGACGATATCGGTATCGCGACCGCTGAGCAGCCGCCGAAGAATCCCGACTGAGGCTGGATTGTCCGGCTCCTCCTCGTGCCGCAAGCGGCACGCATCGTCGCCGGACTACGCTCGGCGTGTGCCGCCACCCCTCCGCGTGCCCCCAAGCGCACCGGCACGGCTGGTGGTGCTGGCCTCGGGTACCGGTACGCTGCTCGCAGCTCTGCTGGAGGCGGCAATCGGCGACTACCCCGCGCGGGTGGTCGCAGTCGGCGCGGACCGCGACTGCCGTGCCCTCGAAATCGCCGAGGCTGCGTCGCTGCCCACCTTCACCGTCAGGCCGGCCGACCACCCGGACCGTGACGCGTGGGATGCCGCCATCACCGCTGCCACCGCGGCGCATGCCCCCGACTTAATCGTCTCCGCCGGATTTATGAGAATACTTGGGCCCCAGTTTCTTTCACGTTTCTCAGGACGCATCGTCAACAGTCATCCGGCGCTGCTGCCGGCTTTCCCGGGTGCGCACGCGGTTGCCGACGCGCTGGCCCACGGCGTGAAAGTCACCGGCTGCACGGTTCACCTGATCGACGCCGGCACGGACACCGGACCGATCCTGGCCCAACAAGCCGTTCCGGTGCTCGAGGGTGACGACGAAGCGACGTTGCATGAACGCATCAAAGTGGTGGAACGGCGACTCTTGGCAGACGTAGTGGCTGCGGTGGCAACCGGCGGCGTGACGTGGAGCGGACGAAAGGCGACCATAGGATGAACATCGACGACGCGCAGGGCTCGCAGAAAAGGCCGATCCGCCGCGCGTTGATCAGTGTCTACGACAAGACCGGCCTGGTCGGGCTCGCCCACGGCCTGCATGCCGCCGGCGTCGATATCGTTTCCACCGGTTCGACGGCGAAAACCATTGCTAACCAAGGTGTTCCGGTGACACCCGTGGAAGAGGTGACCGGGTTTCCCGAGGTCCTCGACGGCCGAGTCAAGACGCTGCATCCGCGGGTGCATGCGGGGCTGCTGGCGGATCTGCGCAAACCGGAGCACGCGGCGGCACTCGAGCAGCTGGGCATCGCAGCATTCGAACTGGTAGTGGTCAACCTATATCCGTTTAGCGAGACCGTTAACTCGGGCGCGGGAATCGACGAGTGCGTCGAGCAAATCGACATCGGCGGACCGTCGATGGTGCGTGCTGCGGCCAAGAACCATACCAGCGTAGCGGTGGTCGTTGACCCGTCCGGGTATGGCGGCGTGCTGGCCGCAGTCCACGATGGCGGATTTACCCTGGCGGAACGAAAGCGACTCGCAGCCTTGGCCTTTCGGCAGACTGCCGAATACGACATCGCCGTCGCGACCTGGATGGACTCCGTGCTTGCGCCGCAGCAACCGGATGTCACGTTCCGTGAGTGGTTTGCTGGGACATGGCGGCGCTCAGCGCTGTTGCGCTACGGCGAAAACCCGCACCAAGAGGCCGCGCTCTACAGCGAGGACCGCGCGTGGCCAGGGCTCGCGCAGGCTGAGCAGCTGCACGGAAAAAAGATGTCCTACAACAACTTTACCGACGCCGATGCCGCCTGGCGAGCTGCCTTCGACCACGAGCAGACCTGCGTGGCGATCATCAAGCACGCCAACCCTTGTGGCATCGCCATCTCTTCGGTCTCGGTCGCCGAGGCACACCGCAAGGCACACGAGTGCGATCCGCTCAGCGCGTTCGGCGGCGTGATCGCCGCCAATACCGAAGTCAGCGTCGAGATGGCTGAGTACGTGAACACCATCTTCACCGAAGTGATCGTGGCACCCGCCTACGCGCCCGGCGCGCTCGAGGTGCTGGCGCGCAAGAAGAACATCCGGATACTGGTCGCTTCCGAGCCGCCGCGCGGCGGCACCGAGCTGCGCCAGGTCAGCGGCGGGCTGTTGATGCAGCAACGCGACCGCCTCGATGCGCCCGGCGACAACCCCGACAACTGGAGGTTGGCGGCTGGGTCAGCGGCCGACCCACAGACGTTGGCGGATCTGGTTTTCGCGTGGCGCGCTTGCCGTGCGGTCAAGTCCAATGCGATCGTCATCGCCGCCGACGGCGCCACGGTCGGCGTCGGCATGGGGCAAGTCAATCGGGTGGACGCGGCGCGGCTGGCCGTCGAACGTGGCGGCGAGCGGGTACGCGGAGCGGTGGCTGCTTCCGACGCGTTCTTCCCGTTCCCGGACGGGCTCGAGACGTTGGCCGCCGCGGGGGTTACCGCGATCGTGCACCCCGGCGGCTCGGTTCGTGACGACGAGGTGACCGCTGCCGCCGCCAACGCCGGTGTGACCTTTTACCTGACCGGCGCGCGGCATTTCTCGCACTAGCCGCCGAGTCTGCCGGTGTGTTACACGAATGTGCCATCCGCGTAAAGCACGCTCACACTCGGCGGGGCAGTGTGGCGGTGCGAGGACCGACGATCGGACGCCCCGTAAGCAAGGACACTATGACGCCCGTCGCAGGCCGTCGTAGCGTGGAGTGGTGACTGCACCGAATCACATGCCCAGTACCGTCGGCGAATTGCGTGCCGCCGGGCATCGCGAACGGGGTGTCAAAGCCGAAATCCGGGAGAACTTGCTGGCACGCCTCGCCGAAGGCGCAGATGGTGAAGCCATCTGGCCGGGCATCCTGGGCTTCGACGACACGGTGTTACCGCAGCTGGAACGGGCGTTGATCGCCGGTCATGACATCGTGCTGCTCGGAGAACGCGGTCAAGGCAAGACCCGGCTCCTGCGCGCCCTGGTCGGCTTGCTCGACGAATGGACGCCGGTGATCGCCGGGGCGGAGCTCCCCGAACACCCGTACTCGCCGATCACCCCCGAATCAATCCGGCGGGCCACCGAACTTGGCGACGACCTGCCGGTCGCCTGGAAGCATCGCAGCGAGCGATACACCGAAAAGCTGGCCACTCCCGATACCAGCGTCGCGGACTTGGTGGGCGACATCGACCCGATCAAGGTTGCCGAGGGCCGCACCCTCGGCGATCCCGAAACGATCGCTTACGGCCTGATTCCCCGGGCGCACCGCGGCATCGTCGCGGTCAACGAGTTGCCCGACCTGGCCGAGCGCATCCAGGTGTCGATGCTCAACGTCATGGAGGAACGCGATATCCAGGTTCGCGGATACACGCTACGGCTGCCGCTGGATGTGCTGGTGGTCGCCAGCGCCAACCCCGAGGATTACACCAACCGCGGTCGGATCATCACTCCGCTCAAAGACCGGTTCGGCGCCGAGATCCGCACCCACTACCCGCTCGAGCTGGAGGCGGAGATGGGCGTCGTCGTCCAGGAGGCGCACCTAAGTGCCCAGGTGCCCGACCATCTGATCCGGGTGATCGCACGGTTCGCGCGTTATCTGCGGGAGTCGAACTCGGTCGACCAGCGCTCGGGGGTGTCGGCGCGGTTCGCGATCGCTGCTGCCGAGACGGTTGCGGCCGCTGCACGGCATCGCGGCGCGGTGCTGGGAGAGACCGATCCGGTGGCCCGGGTGGTCGACCTGGGCACGATTATCGACGTGCTGCGCGGCAAGCTCGAATTCGAATCCGGTGAGGAGGGCCGTGAGCAGGCTGTGCTCGAGCACCTGCTGCGTCGGGCCACCGCCGACACCGCGTCCCGGGTGCTCGGCGGCATCGACGTCGGCCCCTTGGTCGCGGCGGTCGAGGGTGGCTCGGCGGTGACGACCGGCGAGCGGGTGTCTGCGAAGAACGTGCTGGCCGCGCTACCGGACCTGCCCGTCATCGACACCATCGCCAAGCGGCTGGGCGCCGAATCCGAGGGCGAACGCGCCGCGGCGCTCGAACTGGCGCTGGAAGCACTGTATCTGGCCAAGCGCATCGATAAGGTGTCCGGAGAGGGCGAAACCGTTTATGGCTAAACCCGTTAAAAGCCACTCAACGCGGTATTCGGCGTATACCGGCGGGCCGGACCCGCTGGCTCCGCCGGTCGACCTGCGTGAGGCGCTCGAGCAGATCGGCCAGGACGTCATGGCCGGCACCTCGCCGCGGCGAGCCCTGTCGGAATTGCTGCGGCGCGGCACCAAGAACATGCCCGGAGCCGACCGCTTGGCAGCCGAGGCTAATCGGCGCCGACGGGAGTTGCTGCGCCGCAACAACTTGGACGGAACGCTGCAAGAAATCAAAAAACTGCTCGACGAGGCAGTGTTGACCGAGCGCAAGGAACTGGCCCGTGCGCTGGACGACGACGCCCGTTTCGGTGAGCTGCAACTGGATTCCTTGTCGCCGTCACCGGCCAAGGCCGTCCAAGAGCTGTCCGACTACAACTGGCGCAGCGCAGAGGCCCGCGAAAAATACGAGCAGATCAAGGATTTGCTCGGTCGCGAAATGCTTGACCAACGTTTTGCCGGGATGAAGCAGGCACTGGAAGGCGCCACCGACGAGGACCGTCGACGGGTCACCGAGATGCTCGACGACCTCAATGAGCTGTTGGACAAGCACGCAAATGGACAAGATTCCCCCCAAGATTTTCAGAACTTCATGAACAAGCATGGCGAGTTCTTCCCGGAGAACCCGGGCAATGTCGAAGAATTGCTGGATTCGTTGGCCAAGCGGGCAGCTGCTGCGCAGCGATTACGCAACAGCTTGAGCCCTGACCAGCGCGCGGAGCTAGATGCCTTGGCGCAGCAGGCTTTTGGATCACCGGCGCTGATGCAGGCGTTGCAGCGGCTGGATGCTCACCTGCAGGCGGCGCGTCCGGGAGAAGACTGGTACGGACGCTCCGAGTTCTCCGGCGACAACCCAATGGGCATGGGCGAGGGAGCCCACGCATTGGCCGACATCGCCGAGCTGGAACAGCTGGCTGAGCAGCTGTCGCAAAGCTATCCGGGCGCCACAATGGACGACGTTGATCTCGATGCACTGGCCCGCCAGCTCGGCGACCAGGCCGCTATCGACGCCCGAACGCTCGCCGAGCTCGAGCGCGCGCTGCTCAACCAAGGATTTTTCGATCGCGGTTCCGACGGGCAGTGGCGGCTCTCACCGAAGGCGATGCGTAGGCTCGGTGAGACGGCGTTGCATGATGTGGCGCAACAGCTTTCGGGACGGCGTGGCGAGCGCGACCATCGGCGTGCGGGCGCGGCCGGTGAGCTGACCGGCGCCACCCGGCCCTGCCAGTTCGGTGACACTGAGCCGTGGAACGTCACCCGCACGCTGACCAACGCGGTCCTGCGGCAGGCCGGAACTGCGACGGCGCAATGGCCGATCCGGATTACGGTTGATGACGTCGAGGTTTCCGAGACAGAAACACGCACACAGGCCGCGGTTGCGTTGTTGGTGGACACCTCGTTCTCCATGGTGATGGAGAACCGCTGGATTCCGATGAAGCGGACAGCGCTGGCGCTCAACCATCTGGTCAGCACTCGGTTTCGCTCGGATGCCTTGCAGATCATCGCTTTCGGGCGCTACGCACGGACCATGACAGCCGCCGAGTTGATGGGTCTGGAGGGTGTCTACGAGCAGGGCACCAACCTGCACCACGCGCTGGCACTGGCGGGCCGTCATCTGCGGCGACACCCTAATGCCCAGCCGGTTGTGTTGGTGGTCACCGATGGTGAGCCGACGGCGCACCTAGAAGACTTCGACGGCGATGGCTCCGCAGTGTTTTTCGACTATCCGCCGCATCCGCGGACCATTGCTCATACCGTGCGGGGATTTGACGACATGGCGCGGCTTGGTGCGCAGGTGACCATCTTCAGGCTGGGCAGCGATCCTGGGCTGGCCCGGTTCATCGACCAAGTCGCGCGGCGCGTTGAAGGACGAGTCGTGGTGCCCGATCTCGACGGGCTGGGCGCGGCGGTCGTCGGCGACTATCTGCGGTCTCGCCGACGGCGACGGTAGTTGTGGCGAGCAGGCGCAAAATCCCCCAAAAGCGCCGCCTAATAAGGACTTTGGCGTCTGCTCGGCATTATCGATGTGCTTTGCGGTTCTTCCGCTTGACGCCGACGCCGCCCCACAGCGAGAAGCCGCGAATGGTCACTTTCGGTGCACCCGGTGTGCCTTCGCTGTTGACATCATGGTCGAAGCCGCCCATGACGCCGTGGCCGTGAATCTCGACGTTGACCTCGGGCGGCAGCAGGATGGTCTGCCCGCCCATGATCGAATATGCATGGATATCGACTTCGGTGGAGGTGAAGTCGGCGTAGCGCAGATCGATGACTCCGCCGCCCCACAACGCGAACGTTGTCAGTTTCTTCGGTACGGGCCATCGACCGCGTCGCTCGAACGCGCCCATGATGGCCAGGAGCAGTGTGGACGGCGCTGGTTTGCAGGCACCGCCACGACGGGGGCTCACTGACGAACCTGGGAGGTCCGCCTGGAGCCGATCTAGTTCTTGGTAGGTGGTCGCTGCATAGGCCTTGGTGAGCCGGTCCTCGTACTCGCTGAGCGGCAGGCGGCCCTGCGCCGCGGCGTCGGTCAGCAACTGCGCAACCTGTATGCGGTCGGTATCTGCAGCGCGTGACTCGTCCCGCACCTCGCGCTGGGCTTCTTTGCTCATCACTGCGAGCCTACGACGAAGAACTTTGGCTGCAAGCCGACTTAGCTAAACTGCGTCTCCGCCGCGTGGAGCGGCCCACCGGGGCGGGCGTTTCTGCAGGAAGGCCAGCATCCCCTCACGAGCTTCGTCGGAGGCGAACAGCCGCGCCGAGTCGACGCTGAGCCGCTCGGCGTCGCGGTCGAATCCCTCCAGCACCGCGGCGGTGGTCAGTGCTTTCGACGCGGCCAATCCCTGCGGTGACCCGCGTCGGACCTCCGCAACAAGCTTTGCCACCGCTGCGTCGACGTCGTCAGCTGCCATGGTGATCAAGCCGACGCCCGCCGCTTCGTGAGCGTCAAATTTCTCGCCGGTCAGGTAGTAACGGGCCGCCGCTCGGGCGGACATCTTCGGCAGCAAGGTCAGCGAGATGATCGCCGGTGCCACTCCGATGCGTGCTTCGGTCAGCGCGAAGCTGCTGTGCGGACCGGCCACCGCGATATCGCAGGCACCGACCAAGCCGAAACCCCCGGCGCGGACGTGGCCGTTGATGGCGCCGATCACCGGCAGCGGCAACTCCACGATCGCGCGCAGCAGCGCGGCCAATTCCCTGGCGCGCTCGGCGGCCATCTCGAAAGGATCGCCCCCGCTGGCTTCGGACAGATCGGCGCCGGCGCAGAATGTGCCCCCAGTGTGGCCGAGCACCACCACGCGCACCTGCGGATCGGCGGCCGCGTCCCGCAGCCCTTGGTGCAGTTGGCTGACCAAGGTGCTGGAAAGTGCGTTGCGGTTATGCGGAGAGTCGAGCGTCAGCCGCGCAACATGTCCGTCGACGGCGTAGCGAACCAGCGTTTCCATCAGTACGAGCGCGGCAGACCCAGCGATGTCTGCGCGATGAAGTTGAGCACCATTTCGCGGCTCACCGGAGCGATCCGCGACAGCCGCGATGCCGTCAACGCCGCGGCGATCCCGTATTCCTTGGTCAGCCCGTTTCCGCCCAACGACTGCACCGCTTGATCGACCGCACGCGCGGATGCTTCGCCTGCAGAGTATTTCGCCATGTTGGCTGCTTCGGCGGCACCCAAGTCGTCGCCGGAGTCGTAGAGTGTCGCGGCTTTCTGCATCATCAGTTTTGCGAGCTCGATTTCAACGTAGTTCTGCGCCAACGGATGTGACAGACCCTGGTGCGCGCCGATCGGGGTGCCCCACACTTTGCGCGTCTTGACGTAGTCGGTGGCTTTGTTGAGTGCGAACCGTCCCATGCCGACCGCGCTTGCTGCGCCCATGATTCGCTCCGGGTTCAGTCCGGCGAACAGTTGCGCGATCGCGGCGTCTTCGGACCCGACGAGCGCGTCGGAGGGCAGCCGCACATCGTCGATGAATACTTGGAACTGGCGTTCGGGACTGATCAGCTCCATTTCTATCGGGGTGTAGGTGAAGCCGGGCGCATCGGTGGGCACCACGAACAGCGCGGGCCGCAACTTTCCGGTCTTGGCCTCTTCTGTGCGTCCCACCACCAGCACCGCTTGGGCTTGGTCGACGCCGGAGATGAAGACCTTTTGGCCGGAAAGGATCCATTCGGCGCCGTCGCGCCGGGCCGTGGTGGTGATCCGATGCGAGTTGGAGCCGGCGTCGGGTTCGGTGATGGCGAACGCCATCGTGATCGACCCGTCGGCGATCCCGGGCAGCCATCGTTGTTTCTGCTCATCGGTGCCGAACTTGGAGATGATGGTTCCGTTGATGGCCGGTGACACCACCATCATCAGCAGTCCGCAGCCGTGCGCGGACATTTCCTCCATCACCAGCGACAGCTCGTACATCCCTGCTCCGCCGCCGCCGTACTGTTCGGGAAGGTTCACCCCGAGGAAGCCGAGTTTGCCTGCCTCGTTCCATAATTCGTCGGTGTGCTGATGCGCGCGCGCCTTTTCCAGGTAGTAGTCGGGCCCGTAGTTGGACACCAGTGCAGCGACCGCTTTGCGCAGCGCCTGGCGTTCTTCGTTTTCGATGAAGCTGGTGTCGGTCATGGTTGTGCATTCCCTTCGGTCTCGGAGGCGTCGACGCGGGCCAGGACGGCACCGACCTCGACTTGTTGCCCGGGACTGACATCAAGTTGTGCCAGCACCCCGTCGGTCGGCGCGGTAATGGTGTGCTCCATCTTCATCGCTTCTAGCCAGACCAGCGGTTGGCCGGCGGTCACGGTGTCACCGACTTTCGCGCCCACCCGAATGACGTTGCCGGGCATCGGCGCTACCAAGGACCCTTGTTCGACCGCCGAACCCGGCTCCGGGTAGCGCGGCAGCGCCACCAGGTGTACCGGACCGTGCGGTGAGTCGACGTAGACATCGTCGCTGTATCGGGCGACGCCGAACCGGCACGCAACGCCGTCGCCGTCGGCCAACACGACCTCGTCGGCGATGTGCGACACCAGGTGCACCGCTTCGTCGTCGGGCAGCTCCAAACCGTTTCTGCTGAACCGGTATCGGATGCGATGCTCCTCGCCGCTGTCGTCGCGGAAGTCCTTGACCTGATAGCCCGACGCCAGGTTGCGCCAGCCGCTGGGGATGGACCCGAACACGGCGGCTGTCGCGCGGTTGTGCGCGGCGTCGGCAAGCGCCGCCGCGATCGCGGACAACCGCACAGCCGCTGCGTCGCACAGCGGTGCGGCCAGCTCGGCCAGCCCGTGAGTGTCGAAAAACGCGGTGTCGGTGGCACCGTCGAGAAATGCAGGGTGCCGCAGCACGTTGACCAGCAGATCGCGGTTGGTGCGTACCCCGTGCAGGCGGGCCCGGGCCAGGGCGTCGGCCAGCACCCTCGCCGACTGCCGGCGGGTCGGGGCGTAGGAGATGACTTTGGCCAGCATCGGGTCGTAGTGGATGGACACGGTTGATCCGTCGACAATGCCGGAGTCCAGCCGGATCCCGGTACGCCGGCCGAGTGTTTCGAACTGCGCCCGCACAGCGGGTACGTCGATGGTGTGCACGAGACCAGCCTGCGGCTGCCAACCCCGCGCCGGGTCTTCGGCATAGAGACGTGCTTCGATCGAATACCCTTGCGCCGCGGGAGGTTCTGGGTCCAGGCGTGCCCGGTCGGCCACCGCCAGCTGCAGTTCGACGAGGTCGACTCCAGTCGTTTCTTCGGTGACGGGGTGTTCGACCTGCAAGCGGGTGTTCATCTCCAAGAAGTAGAACTCGCCGTCGTCGTCGGCGAGGAACTCCACCGTCCCGGCCCCGGCGTAGCCGATCGCGGCGGCGGCCAGCCGTGCGGCGTCGAACAGCTTGGCCCGCATCCCTGGCGTGCGCTCGACCAGCGGGGAGGGTGCCTCTTCGATGATCTTCTGGTGGCGCCGCTGAATGGAGCATTCCCGCTCTCCCACAGCCCAGACGGTGCCGTGGGTGTCGGCGAGCACTTGGACCTCGACATGGTGCCCGGTGGGCAGGTAGCGCTCGCAGAACACCGTCGGATCGCCGAACGCGGATTGCGCTTCGCGCTGGGCAGCGGCGACTTCGCGCGGCAGTGCCGACAATTCGTGCACGACGCGCATCCCACGGCCACCGCCACCCGCCGAGGCCTTCACCAATACCGGCAGCTCTTCGTCGGTGACGGCGCCGGGGTCGAGTTCAGCCAGCACCGGCACTCCCGCGGCGGCCATCAGCTTCTTGGCCTGGATCTTCGAGCCCATCGCTCGCACCGCTGCCACCGGCGGCCCGATCCAGGTCAGGCCGGCGTCGAGTACTGCCGCTGCGAAGTCAGCGTTCTCCGAAAGGAATCCGTAGCCGGGGTGTACGGCGTCGGCGCCGGCTGCGCGGGCGGCGTTGATCAGCGTCTCGATGTCGAGGTAGTCGTTGACCCGCGGTAGCCGCACCCGCAGATCCGCCTCGGCCACGTGGGGCGCCGCCGCATCGGGTTCGGTATGGACGGCGACGGTGCTCAGGCCGAGCCGCCGGCAGGTCGCAAACACCCGGCGGCCGATCTCGCCGCGGTTGGCGACCAATACTCGAGTGATTCCCATCAGCATCACATCCGGAAGACGCCGAAGTTCGAGGTGCCCTGGATTGCGGCGTTGGCGATGGCGGACAAGCACATTCCCAGCACGGTGCGGGTGTCGCGCGGGTCGATGACCCCATCGTCGTAGAGGCGCCCGGATAAGAACATCGGCAGCGACTCGGCTTCGATCTGCGCCTCGATCGCGGCCCGCAGTGCGGCGTCGGCGTCTTCGTCGAAGTCCTGACCTCGTGATTGCGCTGCTGCGCGGTTGACGATGGAGATGACGCCCGCCAATTGTGCGCCGCCCATGACCGCGGCCTTCGCGCTGGGCCAGGCGAACAAAAACCGCGGATCATAGGCCCGCCCGCACATGCCGTAATGGCCTGCGCCATAGGATGCACCGATCAACAGGGAGATATGCGGCACAGTCGAGTTCGACACAGCGTTGATCATCATCGAGCCGTGCTTGATCATCCCACCCTCTTCGTATTCTTTGCCGACCATGTAGCCAGTCGTGTTGTGCAAGAACAACAGCGGGGTATTCGAGCGGTTGGCGAGCTGGATGAATTGGGTGGCTTTCTGGGATTCCTCGCTGAACAGGATGCCGCGGGCGTTGGCCAAGATGCCCAGCGGATAGCCGTGCAGCCGCGCCCATCCGGTGACCAGCGACGAGCCGTAGAGCGGTTTGAACTCGTCGAACTCCGAGCCGTCGACAATGCGGGCGATCACTTCCCGCGGGTCGAACGGGATCCGCAGATCCGACGGCACGATGCCGAGCAGCTCCTCGGCGTCGTAGCGCGGCTCGACGACCCGGCCGGGCGCCGGCCCGAGTTTTCTCCAGTTAAGCCGCGCCACGATCTGGCGGCCGATACGCAGTGCGTCGAGTTCGTCGAGCGCGAAGTAGTCAGCCAATCCCGATATGCGGGCGTGCATTTCGGCGCCGCCCAAGGACTCGTCGTCGGACTCTTCGCCGGTGGCCATCTTGACCAGCGGCGGGCCGGCGAGAAATACCTTGGAGCGTTCTTTGATCATCACCACGTGATCGGACATCCCGGGCACGTAGGCGCCGCCCGCGGTGGAGTTGCCGAACACCAGGGCAATAGTGGGAATCCCGGCCGCCGACAGCCGGGTCAGGTCGCGGAACATCTGCCCGCCGGGGATGAACACTTCCTTCTGGGTGGGCAGGTCGGCGCCGCCGGACTCCACCAGCGAGATCACCGGCAACCGGTTTTGGAAGGCGATCTGGTTGGCGCGCAGTATCTTTCGTAATGTCCAGGGGTTGCTGGTGCCGCCCTTCACCGTGGGGTCGTTGGCGACGATCATGCATTCCACGCCCGATACAGCGCCGATGCCCATGACGACGCTGGCACCGACCTGGAATTCGCTGCCCCAGGCTGCCAGCGGGCACAGCTCCAGAAACGGTGAATCAGAGTCCACCAGCAGCTCGATGCGTTCCCGGGCGGTCAGCTTGCCGCGGGCGTGATGGCGCTCAACATACTTCGGCCCGCCACCGGCGAGCGCCTTGGCCAGCTCGCCGTCTATCTCGGTGAGTTTGGCCGATAGCGCCGACGCCGCCTCGCTGTAGCTGGGAGAGGCGGGGTCGAGCATGGACTGCAGCACTGTCATAGCCACCGCCGACTTTGCCGAGTGATGCGAATCATAGCCACCGCCGACGATGCAGAGGGAAGCGATGAGGAGCAGGTGGAGTAATCATGACTGGTATCCAAGGGTCTTGGCGGCCAGTGCGGTGAGAATCTCGGTGGTCCCGCCGCCGATACCGAGGATCCGCATGTCGCGGTATTGGCGCTCGACTTCGCATTCGGCCATGTAGCCCATGCCGCCGAACAGCTGGACAGCTTGGTGGGCCACCCATTCGCCGGCTTCCACCGCGGTGTTCTTGGCGAAACACACCTGCGCGATCAGGTTGGTCTCGCCCGCAAGTTGGCGCTCCACCACATGATGTGCATAGACCCGCGCCACGTCGATGCGCCGGGCCATTTCGGCGAGCGTGTTCTGCACGGCCTGTCGTGAGATCAGCGGTCGGCCGAACGTCTCCCTGTCGCGGCACCACTGCGCCGTGATGTCCAGGCAGCGCTGCGCACTCGAATACGCTTGCGCGGCAAGCCCGATGCGTTCGGCTACGAACGCCTGCGCGATCTGGGCGAAGCCGCTGTTTTCGGCGCCGACCAGATTGGCTGCCGGCACCCGCGCGTCGGTGTACGACAACTCGGCGGTATCCGATGAGCGCCAACCCATCTTGTCCAGCTTGCGGGTGACCTCGAAGCCCGGGGTGCCCTTTTCGACCACCAGCAGCGACACCCCGGCGGCGCCCGGGCCACCAGTACGTACCGCGGTGACGACGTAGTCGGCGCGGACCCCGGAGGTGATGTACGTCTTGGCGCCGTTGACCACGTAGTGGTCGCCATCACGCACAGCGGTCGTCCGCAGATGCCCGACGTCGGAGCCGCCGCCGGGCTCGGTGATTGCCAGCGCGCCGATCTTCTCCCCGGCCAGCGTCGGCCGCACGAACTCCTCGATGAGCCGCTGATCACCAGAGGCCGCCATGTGCGGCACCGCGATCCCGCAGGTGAACAGCGACGCGAACACCCCACCGGGCACGCCGGCTTCGTGCAGTTCCTCGCAGATGATCACCGAGTCAGCGCCGTCGCCGCCGCCACCGCCGTCGCCGGCCACTTCGCCACCCCCGAGGAGCTGTAGACATGAACGCGTTCACCGTGCACACCGGGACGGCCGTGCCGCTGCGCCGCAGCGACGTCGACACCGACCAGATCATCCCGGCCGTGTACCTCAAGCGGGTCACCCGGACCGGCTTCGAGGACGGGCTGTTCAGCGCCTGGCGCGGCAACGAACCGGACTTCGTGCTGAACCAACCGCAGTACGAAGGCGCGACGATCCTCGTGGCCGGGCCGGACT
>NZ_CAXUCH010000112.1:0-13271 GCF_964249325.1 uncultured Mycobacterium sp.
AACATCACCCAGCCGGGCCCGGCTGGGTGATGTTCGCGCGGCGATCCTGAGCCTGCTCGTCGAGCGGCCGATGTATGGCTACGAGATGATCCAGGAGATCACCGAACGCAGCCAGGATTTGTGGCGGCCCAGCCCCGGATCCGTATACCCGACGCTGCAAATGCTCGACGACGAGGGGCTTATCGTCGGGTCTGAAACGGGCGGCAGCCAAAAGCTTTTCGAGCTAACCGACGACGGAAGGGCTGCGGACGAAAAGATCAAGACCCCGCCGTGGGACAAAATCACCAAGGGCGTCGATTCAGGTCAGGTCGACCTGCGCGCACAATTGGGCCAACTGATCGGCGCGGTGACGCAAGCCGCATACGCGGCCAGCGCAGAACACCAGCAGCGCATCGTCGCCATCCTCAAGACGGCCCGCCGTGAGATCTACAGCCTGCTCGCCGAAGCCGAATAACGCTGCATACCCGGGCCAGCCGTATGCCAGTTGGCCCGGTTTTCCCAGTCTGCGTGGTGCGCCTGTCAGCGGCGTCTTAGACCGCCGATGCCGCCTGTAGCAGCGACATCGCAGAGCTGCGCGACAGCACCCAGCCGCCCTGGTTCACGAACGTGACGTTCTGGGTGACCGGCGCGGTGAGCTTGGGACCCGAGACGGCCACGTCGGCCGTGGCCGACCCGGCGCCGGCGGGCTGGATATTCGAAACATTGAATGACAACGGCAGCTGGCCGCGCTTGGCTGCCTTCTGCAGGGCGTGGTCAGCCGCGTGGGCTTCGACCGGGCTGATGCCGCCTTCAACCAGGCCGCTCTTGTTCGCGAACGGAACGTTGGGATTGGCAAGACTGGTCAAGACGGTGGACAACTGGTCCGCGGTGGGCAGGTTAGCGGTTTGATCCTGCGGCAGCGGTGCGCCGAAACGACAGGCTGCACCTGGGACGGGACGGTGGGTGCAAGGCCGCTCAGTCCTGCGGCTGCTGCGCTTATTGCGGTCACCACCGCGATACCTGAGGCCAGGGTTTTGACGGTCATCGCTATCCTTTCGATTACCACGAGGTCAATGTGGTAGCAGTTGTGATTGTTGGCGCTGATACTGGTGTGTCGGTTGTCCGGCCGGTGGTGTTACACCCGAGCCGTCGACCAGCCACGATGTAACGCAACACCTGGGGGTTACGACAAAACGGTCAGCATTGATCACGTGAACTGCACAATGGCACCAACGCGTACGTCCGAATCGAAAGGACCGCCATGACCATGAAACCCATCCTCACAGGTGTCGCATCCGTAGCCGCGATCGGCGCCGCAGCCGCAGGTGTGACCTGTCTTGCGTACAGCAGCGCAGCGGCATCTCCGGTGCAGCCCGTCGCGTTCAGCGCACCGCTGCCGGACCAGCCGCCGCCCCCGCCGCCGGCACCCGGCCTGCCGACCGCTGACCAGTTGGCCGGGATCTGCAACCAGGTCACCGATCCCGGTGTGTCCTACACGACCAAGAACAATGTGGTCGAAGGCGGCATCGCTCCAAACGAGGGCCATGAGGCCGACCACAAACTGCGGCAGGCATACCGGGACGGGTATTTTCCTGAGAACTTCAATGTGGCGAATATCCAGCAAGCCGGTCCGAATGTCACCGCCGACGTGACCACCACCGGTCCGAAACTCGCGGCCCCGGTCACGCAGAACTACACCTTCGTCAACGACGGCGGCAACTGGATGATGGCGCATGACTCCGCAGTGGCTTTGATCCAGGTGGCCACCGCCGGAACCGGCTAGCCGCCTACCGCGCTGAGGTCGATCCTGGCCAGGCGCGCCGGATCGGCGAGCACGTCGATAGCGGCGATGCGCCCGTCGCGTACGACAAAACCCATGACGGCGGTCGCCCTACCGGCCACGAACACCACCGCGCCGGCAGCGCCGTTGACCGCGGCGGCGCGCACCTCCCGCTCCGGTGCGGCGTAACCCCGCGCCAGCCCGGCCACGGCCGATGCGCCCCGCACCAAGCGGACCGCGCCAGGGCCGAAGTCGCCGCGCAACGCCACGTCGGGGTGCAGAACGGAGATCAGGCGGTCGAAGTCGCCGGCGCGTCCGGCCGCGAAGAACGCGTCGACGACCACGGCTTGCGCGTGTAAGGAAGCGTCGGGAACCGGGGCCGCATCCTGGATCCGCCGGCGTGCCCGGCTGGCGAGCTTGCGGGTAGCCTCCGGAGACCGCTCCACGATCGGCGCGATCTGGTCGAAGGGCACCGTGAAGATGTCGTGCAGGACGAACGCCAGCCGCTCGGCGGGCGGCAGGGTGTCCAGCACTACGAACAAGGCCAGCCCGACCGCGTCGGCCAGCATCGCCCGGTGTGCGGGGTCGGATTCCCCGACCGCGTCCACAATCGGGTCGGGTACCTGGGGGACCAGCTCTTCGCCGCGGCGAACGCGTCGGGCACGCAAGGTGTTCAGGCAGATCCGCGCCACCACGGTGGTCAGCCAGGCGTCGAGATTTGCGATGGCTTCAACGCCTGCTTGATCGCGGCTCAGCCGCAGCCAGGCTTCCTGTACCGCGTCCTCAGCGTCCTGAAGCGACCCGAGCATCCGGTAGGCAAGGGCGCTCAGATGCGGGCGCGCCGCTTCGAACCGGGCCGTGAGAGTGTCGCTCACCGGCCACCGGCGCCGGGCAGCGCGCACACCATTCCGTCGGACAAGCCCGACGAACCGAGATCGAGCGCCAGGTTGAACCGGGCGCGCAGATTCTCCAGCGCGACGACGTGGGTGAGTTCGACGAGCGCGGCGGTGCTGAAATGTCGGCGCAGCGCTTCGAACAGCTCGTCGCTCACCTCGACCGGTGTGCGGCTCATCGCCGATGCAAACTCGAGCACCAACTTGTCCAGCTCGGAGAAGCATGGCGCAGTCCGGTATGTCGGCAGCGCGAGCAATTCCTCGTCGCTCAGCCCCCACCGACGTGCGATCTGCGAACCGAGGTCAATGCAGTATTCGCAGCGAACCGTTGTCGCGGCTTTCAATTCGGCCAACGCTCGATGCCGCCGGTCGAGCAGATCCAGTTTGGCCACCGCCCGCTCGAGTTTGCCGTAACCGCTCAACAACTTCGGGATGTGGGCATACATGCGCAGCGGTTCAAGCATGGTCTCGGTTTCGCGTCCTGCCATCTTCGCCAACTGGCGCTTGGTGAAGAAAAAGGCGATTTTCGTGGAGAGTCCCGCCTCGCGGTCGGAAACTCCGCTCAGTCGCGGCATGGCTTACCTCCTGACGGTGGTCCTACCTACCTCGACATCTGGCGGCTGCAGAATGTGACCGCGGCTAAGCCTGCTGGCTTAGCGGCATATCCATATCTAAAAGCCGCGCATGCAGCACAGTGCGATTGCGTAGCGCCGCACGCACCGCCCGGTGCAAACCGTCTTCCAGATAGACGATGCCCTTCCACTTGACCGCGTGCGGAAACAAGTCGCCGTAAAAGGTGGAGTCCTCCGACAACAGCCGGTCCAACGCGAGCACCGTTGTGGTAGTGACCAATTCGTCCAGCCGTATTTGCCGTGGCGGTATCCGCGACCAGTCCCGATACGACAGGCCATGGTCGGGGTACGGCTTGCCTTCCCGCACACCTTTGAAGATCATTTCGCTGCGTCGCCCCGGCTCGACGTGCGCATGGTTTACAAGGCTAGCGCGGCGACAACGCAGACCGAAACGGCCGAGCGCTGCGGTGCGCGGCCCTGATCACCGTGAAGGCACTGGTGCTGCCCGTAAAATGGTGCCGATCAGGAGGGTGGTTGCGATGGCAAGTGCCGACGAGCGTCGCTTTGAGGTGCTGCGCGCCATCGTCGCCGACTTCGTCGCCACCAAGGAACCGATCGGCTCGAAGGCCTTGGTGGAGCGGCACAACCTTGGCGTGTCCAGCGCCACCGTTCGCAACGACATGGCCGTGCTGGAGGCTGAGGGCTACATCGCGCAGCCGCACACCAGCTCCGGACGGGTACCGACCGAGAAGGGTTACCGCGAATTCGTCGACCGGCTCGACGGTGTCAAGCCGTTGTCCACCGCCGAGCGTCGCGCGATCCAGAAATTCCTGGAATCCGGTGTCGACCTGGACGACGTGCTGCGCCGCGCGGTGCGGCTGCTGGCCCAGCTCACCCGCCAGGTAGCGGTCGTGCAGTATCCGACGCTGTCGACGTCGACGGTGCGGCACCTGGAAGTGATTCCGCTGACCCCGGCTCGGCTGTTGATGGTCGTGATCACCGACACCGGGCGGGTCGACCAACGCATCGTCGAACTCGGCGACGTCATCGACGAGCAGCAGCTGTCGCAGTTGCGCGACATGTTGTGCCACGCGCTGGAAGGAAAGAAGCTCACCGCGGCATCGGCCGCCGTCGCCGAACTGGCCGAAGGCCTCGACGGGGCCGGCGGGCTAGGCGACGCGGTGGGCCGGGCGGCAACCGTGCTGGTGGAATCGCTGGTCGAACACAACGAAGAACGGTTGGTGATGGGCGGCACCGCCAATCTGACGCGCAACACCGCCGACTTCGGCGGGTCGTTGCGCTCGATCCTTGAGGCACTCGAGGAACAGGTCGTCGTGTTGCGGTTGCTTGCCGCGCAGCAGGAAGCCGGCAAGGTGACCGTGCGCATCGGCCATGAGAACGAGGCCGAGGAGATGGCGGCGGCGTCGGTGGTCTCCACCGCCTACGGCACCCAGGACACCATCTACGGGGGAATGGGCGTGCTAGGGCCGACCCGAATGGACTATCCGGGAACTATCGCTAGCGTGGCAGCGGTTGCTATGTATATCGGCGAAGTGCTGGGTGCTCGATGACCGCGCACCCCCTGCAGAACTTGTGGACAGCCGCGTAACGCGGCCCGAAAGCGGCGTGGGAAAGGTTAGGCGTGGCACGCGATTATTACGGTCTGCTCGGCGTGAGCAAGAACGCCAGCGATACGGAGATCAAACGCGCCTATCGAAAGCTGGCGCGCGAACTGCATCCCGACGTCAACCCGGACGAAGAAGCGCAGGCGAAATTCAAAGAAATCAGCATGGCCTATGAGGTGCTGTCTGACCCGGAGAAGCGCCGCATCGTCGACATGGGCGGCGACCCACTGGAGAGCGCCGGGATGTCGGCCAACGGCTTCCCCGGTTTCGGTGGTCTCGGTGACGTATTCGAAGCGTTCTTCGGTGGTGGCTTCGGCAGCGGATTCGGGGCGGGTTCGGCATCCCGTGGTCCGGTGGGACGAGTCCGGCCCGGCTCGGACTCGCTGCTGCGCATGCGCTTGGACCTCGAAGAGTGCGCAACCGGCGTCACCAAGCAGGTCACCGTCGACACCGCGGTGCTATGCGACCGCTGCCACGGCCGCGGCACCAACGGCAACTCCGGACCGGTGCGCTGCGACACCTGCGGCGGCCGCGGCGAAGTCCAATCAGTCCAGCGGTCGCTGCTGGGCCAGGTGATGACCTCACGGCCGTGCCCGACCTGCCGCGGCGTCGGCGAGGTCATCCTCGACCCGTGTTATCAATGCGGCGGCGACGGCCGGGTGCGGGCGCGTCGGGAGATCACCGTCAAGATTCCAGCCGGTGTCGGCAACGGGATGCGGGTGCGGCTGGCCGCCCAGGGTGAAGTGGGGCCCGGCGGCGGGCCGGCCGGCGACCTGTACGTGGAGGTGCACGAACAACCCCACGACATCTTCCTCCGCGACGGCGACCACCTGCACTGCACGATCGGGGTCCCCATGGTCGACGCGGCACTGGGCACCACGGTCACGATCGACGACATTCTCGACGGCCCCACCGAGCTCACCATCCCGGCCGGTACGCAACCGGGTTCGACGATCACGCTGCCCGGTCACGGAATGCCGCATCTTCGCTCCGGCGCCCGTGGCGACCTGCATGTGCACGTCGAGGTGGTCGTGCCGACGCATCTGGACAAACGTGACGCCGAACTGCTGCGCGAGCTCAAGAGCCGTCGCAGCCGCGACGTGCCCGAGGTCCGGTCCGCCCACGGCAACGCCGGCGGCGGACTGTTCAGCCGGCTGCGTGAAACCTTCACCGGTCGGTAAGCGCCGCCCGTGGTGGCGACCCTGTTCTACGTCGACGAGGTGCCCGACATCGGGGCGGTGGCCTTCGTCGCCGGCGACGAAGGGTTTCATGCCGCCACGGTGCGCCGGATCCGTCCCGGCGAACACCTGGTGCTCGGCAACGGCGCGGGTGGTCAGGCCAGCTGCGTGGTGGAGGACACCAGCCGCGACGGGCTGCGAGCCCGGGTGCTGAGCCGCTGGACGGTGGCGCCCGCGCAGCCGCCGGTCACGGTGGTGCAGGCGCTGCCCAAGTCCGAGCGCTCGGAATTGGCGATCGAGCTGGCCACCGAGGCGGGCGCGGACGCATTCCTGGCATGGCAGGCGACGCGCTGTGTGGCCCGCTGGGACGGCGCGCGTGTCGACAAAGGGCTGCGCCGGTGGCGCGCCGCCGCCCGCTCGGCTGCCCGGCAATCCCGGCGGGCATATATCCCGCCGGTCGACGGGATGACGTCCACCGCGGCGCTGGCCCAGCGGATCCGCGACGACGTGGCCGCAGGCGCGACAGTGCTCGCCCTGCATGAGGCCGCCGCTGCCCTGACCGATGTTTCGCTGAGACAGGCGAATTCATTGGTGCTCATCGTCGGCCCGGAGGGCGGGATCGCCGACGACGAGCTCGCCGCCTTGACGCAGGCGGGCGCGATCGCGGTCCGGCTGGGTCCGACCGTGCTGCGAACCTCAAGCGCGGCCGCCGTCGCGTTGGGCGCCTTGGGTGTGCTGACACCGAGGTGGGACCAGCCTGTAAATGGGTTGCGGTGAGACAGGCTGTCCACCGAGATCTGCGGTAGCGCAATGTTTTCGCGTTCTCGCCCCGACAAGCCGCGGGCGTGGGACTCTCGAACCCAACGGTGAAGGGAGTACCGGATGGGCGAGACCACCTATGACCTGAGCGCGATCTTCGACGAGCACGTTGCCCACGAGTTCGTCGCCAAGGATGTGGCCGCAACCATGGCCACGATGACTGGCGACGCCTTCGTTAACCACGTGCCGACCATGATGGGTGGTGTCGGCATCGACGAGCTGACAGACTTCTATGAGAAGTACTTCATCGGCCACTGGCCCGCTGACACCACGATCATCCCGGTGTGCCGCACCGTGGGCACCGAGCGCGTCGTCGACGAGATGATCATGTCCTTCACCCACGATGCCCCGGTGCCGGCATTCCTGCCGAATGTGGCGCCGACCGGGCGCACGGTTCTGCTGCCGGTGGTGGTGGTCATGGGCATCAACGAGGGCAAAGTCGCCTACGAGCGGATCTACTGGGACCAGGCGTCGCTGCTGGCCCAGGTCGGTCTGCTCGACGAGACACAGTTGCCCATTACCGGTGCCGCCCAGGCGCACAAGGTGCTCGACAAGGACCTGCCTGCCAACACGCTGCTGCAGCGCTGACCACTCGGTCACCGCCGATCACTGGGGCGTGACGGTGCACGGCGGTAGACTGGCAAACCGATACATCCACCGCAAAAACGCAGAAAGCAGGCATAAGGCACCACGTGACGCCCCGCGAGACCAACGCTGCTGACCCGGCCTCGCCTCAGGTTCGCAGCAGCATCGACGTTCCGCCCGACCTCGTCGTGGGCCTGCTGGGTTCGGCTGACGAGAACCTGCGCGCACTCGAACGCACATTGGCCGCCGATCTGCATGCGCGCGGCAACGCCATCACCCTGACCGGTGAGCCAGCCGATGTTGCGCTTGCCGAACGGGTGATCGCCGAACTCGTGACGATCGTGGCCAGGGGCCAGCCGCTGACACCGGAAGCGGTGCGCCACAGCGTGGGGATACTGGTCGGCACCGGCAACGAGTCACCGGCCGAGGTACTCACCCTCGATATCTTGTCGCGGCGCGGCAAGACCATCCGGCCGAAAACGCTCAACCAGAAGCACTACGTCGACGCAATCGATGCCAACACCATCGTGTTCGGGATCGGCCCGGCCGGCACCGGGAAGACGTATCTGGCGATGGCCAAGGCGGTCAACGCGCTACAGAGCAAAGAGGTCACTCGCATCATCTTGACCCGCCCCGCAGTGGAAGCCGGTGAGCGCCTTGGCTTCTTGCCGGGCACTCTGAGCGAAAAGATCGATCCCTATCTGCGGCCGCTGTACGACGCGCTCTACGACATGATGGATGCCGAGCTGATCCCGAAGCTGATGGCTGCCGGCGTCATCGAGGTGGCGCCGCTCGCCTATATGCGGGGTCGCAGCCTGAATGATGCGTTTATCATCCTCGACGAGGCGCAGAACACTACGCCTGAGCAGATGAAGATGTTCCTCACCCGGCTGGGTTTTGGCTCGAAAGTCGTTGTCACCGGCGATGTTACGCAGATCGACCTGCCGGGAGGCGCCACCTCGGGTCTGCGGGCTGCAGTAGACATCTTGGAGGGCATCGACGACATTCACATCTCGCACCTCACCAGCGCCGACGTGGTCCGTCATCGCCTGGTGTCTGAAATCGTCGATGCCTACGCCAAATACGAGGAACCCGGCCTGATGAACCGGGCCGCACGGCGCGCGTCGGGCGTGCGTCATCGGCGGTGACGTCCGACGGCCAGCGGGTAAAGCGAATGAGCATCGAGGTATCCAACGAGTCTGGAATCGACGTGTCCGAAGCCGAACTGGTCAGCGTAGCCCGGTTCGTGCTCGACAAGATGGACGTCAACCCCGCCGCCGAGCTGTCGATGGTGCTGCTGGACACCACCTCAATGGCCGACCTGCACATGCGCTGGATGGACCTGCCCGGCCCGACCGACGTGATGAGCTTCCCGATGGACGAGCTCGAGCCGGGAGGACGCCCCGACGCGCCCGAGCCTGGGCCCGGCATGCTGGGCGATATCGTGCTGTGCCCGGAATTCGCCGCCGAGCAGGCCGCTGCGGCCGGTCATTCGCTGGGTCACGAGCTGGCGCTGCTGACGATCCACGGTGTGCTGCATCTGCTGGGCTACGACCACGCCGAGCCGGACGAGGAAAAAGAGATGTTCGCCCTGCAAGACCGGCTGCTGGTGGAATGGGTCGCCGAACAGGTCGAGGCCTACCAGCAGGACCGCCAAAGCGAGCGGGACCGCCGACTGCTGGACAAGTCCAGATATTTCGACGAACCGTGAATGAGCTTGCTCCGCTGCTCGGCGCCATCGTGTTGATCGGTCTGGGCGGGTTGTTCGCCGCCATCGACGCCGCGATCAACACCGTGTCTGTGGCCCGGGTCCACGAATTGGTGCGCGACGAGCGCACCGGCGCGGTGCGGCTGGCCAAGGTGATGGGCGATCGGCCAAGCTACATCAATCTCGTTGTGCTGCTGCGGATCGTCTGCGAGATCACCGCGACCGCGCTGCTGGTGGTGTTCCTCCTGCATAACCTCAGCCTGGACTGGGGGCTGTTCGCCGCCGCCGCGATCATGGTGGTGACGAGCTTCATCGTCATCGGGGTCGGTCCACGGACTCTGGGCCGGCAGCACGCGTATTCGATCGCGTTGGCGGCCGCCTTTCCGCTGCAAGTGATTTCCTGGCTGCTGATGCCGATCAGCCGACTGCTGGTGGTGCTGGGTAACGCGTTGACTCCCGGCCGAGGGTTCCGCAACGGGCCGTTTGCCTCCGAGATCGAGTTGCGTGAAGTCGTCGACCTGGCCCAGCAGCGCGGCGTCGTCGCCGCCGACGAGCGCAAGATGATCCAGTCCGTCTTCGAACTCGGCGACACACCGGCCCGCGAAGTCATGGTGCCGCGCACCGAGATGATCTGGATCGAAAGCGACAAATCGGCTCGCCAAGCGATAACCCTGGCGGTGCGCAGCGGCCACTCGCGGATTCCGGTAGTCGGTGAGAACGTCGACGACATCGTCGGTGTGGTCTATCTGAAAGACCTTGTCAAGCAGACCTGTTACCCGACCAACGGCGGCCGCGACACCACCGTCGCACAGGTGATGCGCCAGGCAGTGTTCGTGCCGGACTCCAAGCCGCTGGACGCGCTGCTGCGAGAAATGCAGCGGATGCGCAACCACATGGCGCTGCTGGTCGACGAGTACGGGGCGATCGCCGGGCTGGTGACGATCGAGGACGTGCTCGAGGAAATTGTCGGCGAAATCGCCGACGAGTACGACGAAGCCGAGACCGCTCCGGTAGAAGACCTGGGCGACAATCGGTTTCGGGTATCGGCGCGGCTGCCGATCGAGGACCTCGGCGAGCTGTACGGGGTCGATTTCGCGGAGGATCTCGACGTCGACACGGTCGGCGGTCTGCTGGCGCTGGAGCTCGGCCGAGTTCCGCTGCCCGGCGCAGAGGTGGTGTCCCACGGGCTGCGGATGCACGCCGAAGGTGGCCCAGACCATCGCGGGCGGCTGCGGATCGGTACGGTCTTGCTGAGCCGCGCCGGCGACGATGCAGAGCGGAGCGATGAGGAGGAGCGGCGCACATGATTCCCGCCGGCGACGATGCAGAGCGGAGCGCATGATTCTCGCCGACACCGACGGCCAGCATGGTAGGGAGGCCAATGGCGATGGCTGAGCAGCTCGACACCGAGGACGAAAAGCTGGTCACGCTGGCGCGGGCGGCTATGGCCCGCGTCGAACGCGCCAGCGGCGCCGCAGTCCGCGACCTCGATGGGCGCACCTACGCCGGTGCGCCGGTAAGCTTGTCGGCGCTGCAGCTGACCGCGCTGCAGTCCGCGGTAGCCGCGGCGGTTTCCAGCGGCGCGACAGGGCTGGAGGTCGCCGTGCTGGTGGGCGGCTCCGCCGACGACGCCGGCATCGCCGCCGTACGCGAACTGTCACCGACCGCGGTGGTGATCGTCACCGACCGCGCCGGCGCCGTGCTGGCATGACCGCCCGATGACTGAATTCCGCTCGGGATTCGTCTGTTTCGTCGGCCGGCCCAACACCGGCAAGTCAACGCTGATGAACAGGCTGGTCGGCTCGAAGGTGGCGATCACCTCGACCCGGCCGCAGACCACCCGGCACACCATTCGCGGCATCGTGCATCGGGAGACCTTCCAAATCGTGCTGGTCGACACCCCCGGACTGCATCGGCCCCGCACACTGCTGGGCAAGCGGCTCAACGACTTGGTTCGCGACACCTACGCCGAAGTCGACGCCATCGGGTTGTGCATTCCCGCCGACGAGGCGATCGGCCCGGGGGATAGGTGGATTCTGCAGCAGATCCGATCGATCGCGCCCACGACCACTCTCATCGTCGTCGTCACCAAAATCGACAAGGTGCCTAAGGACAAGGTGGCCGCCCAACTCGTGGCGGTCGGCGAGTTCGTCGGTACGCCCGATGGCCGGCAAACCGAGATCGTCCCGGTGTCCGCGGTCACCGGCGAGCAGATCGACGTGCTGATCGACGTGCTGGCGGCCGCGCTACCGCCCGGGCCGGCGTACTACCCCGATGGTGAGTTGACCGACGAACCGGAAGAGGTTCTGATGGCCGAGTTCATCCGGGAAGCCGCTTTAGAGGGCTTGGGCGATGAGTTGCCGCATTCGTTGGCGGTGGTGATCGACGAAGTCAGTCCGCGGCAAGGCCGCGACGACCTGATCGACGTGCACGCCCTGCTCTATGTCGAACGCGAGAGCCAGAAGGGCATCGTCATCGGCAAGGGCGGCGCCCGGCTGCGGGAAGTCGGCACCGCCGCGCGCAGCCAGATCGAGAAGCTGCTGGGCACCAAGGTCTATCTCGACCTGCGCGTCAAGGTCGCCAAAAACTGGCAGCGTGACCCCAAACAACTAGGGCGACTTGGCTTTTGACCATCGGCACAGGTGCGCTTAGCGAAGCGCTATCGGCGGCGTCCCCATCCCCGTGTTCCACCACACCTGCGGCTGCTTGGCGGCCCAGCCGATGACGGCCTCGAGTTCGGCGGCCAGCGACACCAGCAGCGGCTCGCTGTTGGCCGGCCCCATCAGCTGCACACCGATCGGCAGTCCTTCTGAGGTGAAGCCGGCCGGGACGTTGATCGACGGCCAGCCCAGCACATTCCACGGCCACGTCACCGGGCATGCCTTGATCATGACGCGGTCGGTGGTCAAACCGCCCAGCGTGTCGAAGGCGTGCACTGGCGGCGCTGGCTGCGCGGTGGTCGGCGCCAGCACGACGTCGACGATGTCGAAAATCGAGCCGACTCGACGCTGATCCTCGACTTCGTGGGCGCGCGCATGGCGCAGCACCGACCCGGAGAGCAGCCGGCCCATCCGCATGTTGGATAGGGTGCGACGGTCGAATTCGACGCCGTCGCCGAGCCGCTCAGCCCAGTCGAGCAGCCCGGCGGTGGAGCGCGACAAGAAATTCCACGACAACCGCAGGCCGTAATCGGGGTTGCCCACCACCACGGTGTGGCCCAGCAGCTTGAGCTGCTCGGCCACCCTGTCCAGCGCGGCGCCGATCTCGGGGTGCAGTGTGGCCCGAAAACCGGTGAACGGGAAGCGGGTTGACACCGCGATCTTCAGCGGGCCTGGCGCGATGCCGATGTATTGGGACACCTTGACCGGAGGTGGTTTGTGCAGGTCACCCTCGACGTTGCCGGAGACGGCGTCGAGCACCAGCGCCGCGTCCTCGACGGTGCGGGCCAGCACGCCGTTGACCGTGATGCCGTTGAACGCCTCCGGTAGCGGCCAGGTGGAAATCCGGCCGCGCTGGGGCTTGATGCCCACCAGGTGCGTCCAGGCCGCGGGGATGCGGATGCTGCCGGCCCGGTCCGAGCCGATCGCGGCGGCGACGAGGCGGCCCGCGACCGCGGCCGCGCTTCCGCCCGACGAGCCACCGGGTGTGTGTTTGCGCGACCACGGGTTGCGGGTGTGCCCGAATGCGGGTCCGCTGGTGAACGGCCATTGGCCGAGCTCACAGGTGTTGGTTTTGCCGACGATCACCGCGCCCGCCGCCTTGAGCCGGCGCACCACCTCGGAGTCGGCAGCGGCCGGCGCGACGTACCCGGAGGTGCCGAAAGCCGTTGGGAATCCGGCGATGTCGACGTCATCCTTGACCGCGATCGGGGGATGCCCAGCAGCGGCGCCTGCTCACCGGCGGCCCGCCGCCGATCGGCCTCGGCGGCATCGGCCAGCAGCACCGGGCGGCCGGCGACGAAGTGCTCCATCACGGCGCCCAGCACCTGCGGCTTCAGCGTCTGCCAGGCGGACAGGTCCGACTTGGTCACGGTCACGAAGTCGCCGCCCAGGAACACCCGCGACACCCCCGGCAGCGCGAACAGCGCACTGGCCAATGGGCTGCGCTCGGCGGCCTCGGCGGTGGCGAAGTC
>NZ_CAXUCH010000112.1:13281-13822 GCF_964249325.1 uncultured Mycobacterium sp.
ATCGGCCAGCGCCGACTCGGTGAGCACCACACGGAAAGCGTTGAGCGTGGACTGGCTGAGGTCGATGGCGTGCAACGAGCGGCGCACCAGCTCGTCGGCCGTCACCTCACGGCTGGCCAGTTGGTAGAGCTGATCGGACAGGGTGGGGAAGCGAAGGAAAGACGCGTGTGTCATCGCCGACCAGAGTATCGGCGCGCCATTCCGGCTATGTACCAGCGATGTCTCAGCACGATGCCAAACTGGGATGATGCGGCTATACCGGGACCGGGCGGTGGTGCTGCGCCAGCACAAGCTCGGCGAAGCCGACCGGATCATCACCCAGCTGACCCGCGACCACGGGCTGGTGCGCGCGGTGGCCAAGGGTGTGCGCCGCACCCGCAGCAAGTTCGGCGCGCGGCTGGAGCCGTTCTCGCATATCGACGTGCAGCTGTACCCGGGCCGCAACCTGGACATCATCACCCAGGTGGTTGCGATCGACGCGTTCGCCACCGACATCATCAGCGACTACGGCCGCTACACCTGCGCATGCGCGATGCTGGAA
>NZ_CAXUCH010000113.1:0-13767 GCF_964249325.1 uncultured Mycobacterium sp.
GCCGCTGCTGCATGTGCCTGGCGATCTCGCTGAACATCTCCATGCCGGCCGCGGCGGCCTTCTCCGGTTCGTGGGCGCGGTCATGGACGGTGGAGTGCACCCAGTTGACCCACTCTTTGTAGCGGGACTCATCGAAGTTGAGCATCCGCAGGATCAGCCGGGCCGGCATCGGGGTGGTCAGTTCACCGACGATGTCGCATTCGCCGCGTTCGATGAAGGCGTCAATCAGCTCAGTGGTGAGTTCGGTTGCCAGGGACCGTAGTTTCTCCGCCGAGGCGGGGGAGAATTGGCGCAGCGTGACCTCGCGCAGCTCCTTGGTTTGCGGCGGGTCGGTCTCAATGGGCAGGATCGGGATGCCTACCGGGTTGGGCGGTATCCCTATCGTTGGGCAGGAGCTGAACAAGTCGTCGTCACGCGTGGCGTCGAACACCGGCGCGTAATCGACGAGAGCCCAAAACCCGCCGTGTGCATCGGAAAATGCGATAGGGCAACCTGATTCGCGCATTCGGCGGAATGTCCCGTACGGGTCTTCGCGGAACTGCCGCGAGTGGTGATCGAGGTCGATGCGTGCCCTCGATACGGTCTCGGTCATCGGCTTCCTTCCGCCTTCGGTGATTATGCGTGGGCCAGTACCGGCGGTTTGGTTGCTTCGGGGTCGGGATTGGCGATCGGAAGTCCCATGAAACGCCGTGCGTTGTCGCCCATGAAGTCATAGGTGCGGCGCCGATCCATACCTTCGGCGTACTGGTAGTAGCGCTTTGGCTCGGCCAGGCCCTCCGGATGGGGATAGTCCGACCCGAACAGCACCTTGTCCCAGCCCACGGTTTCCACCACGTCGGAAACTTTGCCTTCCCAGAAGGGGCTCACCCAGATGTTGCGGCGGAAGACCTCCAGGGGATGCTCCGGGAAGTTCTGCGGCATCTTCTTGTAGACGTCTTCGAGGTCGTGAAACAGCGGATGTATCCAGGAGCTGCCGTTTTCGACGCTCGCGATCCGCAGCTTGGGGAACCGGCTCAGCGTGCCGTGGCAGATCAGGCTGGTGATCATGTCGGCGATCTCGCGGTGGCCGAGCACAACCCATCGGAACGCGCTCATCTCCATGAAGCTGTTGGTGTCCGGCGGTTCCCACGTGTCGATGTACTCGGTCAGTGGCGGCTGGCTGGCGTGCAGCACAATGGGCAGCCCGGCAGATTCGACCTCGCGCCAGAACGGATCGAACTCGGGCAAGGCCGGTGAGCGCCAGCCGCGAAAGCCTTTGACCGGGGCGGGTTTGATCAGCGCGACCTTGGCGCCGTTGTCGAGGATGAATTCCAGTTCGCGCAGCGCTCCGTCGACTTCGGCGCAGTTGATCACCGGCGTCATGAACAGCCGGTCCTGGTAGGTGTATCCCCAGTGCTCGAGCATCCACTGGTTCAGGGCGTGGATCATCGCCATTGTCAGCTCGGGATCTTCGGCAGCGGAATGCTCGACGAGGTTGGCCAGCGTCGGGTAGACCAGGGTTTCGCGCACTTGCTGGCGGTCGAGCTCCTTGACGCGGTCCTCGGGGTTGCGCGTCGCCGGCGGAGCCTCGATGGGCGGCCCCTGCATTTCGCGCAGGGTCAGGCCCTCGGTGTTTTGTCCGGAATAGAACTTCTCGTGGCCACCGGGACGGGCGACGCGCTCAAAGGTGGGGTTGGGAATGTACTCGGTGATTCTGCCGAGGATCGCGATCCGCGTGCGCTTGCCCACCTGCACGAATTGCACGGCCTTCTGGTAGCGCTCGGGCAGGTGCTTTGTCAGCGCTTCGGGCAACTCGTACATGTGCTGATCGGCGTCGAAGATCGGCGCGTCGGTGAAATGCGTCATCGTGCCTCCTATGTCCCCTGCTCTTGAGCATGGCGGTGACTTGACGTTTATGTCAAGCACAACCGTCTTCAGGCGGTATAAGACTTATCTACCTCAGATGTTACTGCCTTGACACCTATGTCAGGTAAAGTTGCGGCCATGACGGTGACCTCAGGTGAGCGCCCACTTGATGCGCTGGAGATGGGCCGCGGTGAGCGGACGCGCGCGCTGATCCTGGAGGCAAGCCGGCAGCTATTTTTGGAGCGCGGATACGCCGGTACCCCTATCACCGCGATCACCGAGGCCTGCGGCATCTCCCGCGCCGGCTTCTACACCTACTTCAAGGACAAACACGACGTTTTCAACACCCTGGGCGAAACCGCCTACCATGATCAGCTGGCTGTGATCGAACGGTTGGAGACGCAGCCGCGCCCGTATCAGCTGGCCGACGTGCGGCGCTGGGTGGGCGAGTATTTCGCCTACATGGATCGCCACGGCGCTTTCGTGCTCTCGGCGTACTCCTCGGCGCCCGATGACGCGGCGTTTCGACGTTCACGCAACCGGATGGTGACGCGCTCGGCGTGGCGGCTCGGGCAGGCGATCGGCGGTAACGGCACTCACTCACCGGAAGTTCTCGGCGCGGCGGCCACCGGGCTTCTCGACCGCGCCTGGCATGCCGTGCAGTCGCAGTGGGTAGCGCTCGACCCGCAGGAGATGATTGCTGTTGTCGCGGAGATGATTTTCGCGATGATCGGCCAGCGGGAGTGAGCGCCCATGGGTGAAGCTATCGGATTCATCGGTGCCGGGCAGATGGGCGAACCGATGGTGCGGCGGTTACTGCAAGCCAACCATCACGTCCTCGTCTACGCCCGGCGTGACGAAGTCCGTGACCGGCTGGCCAACGCCGGTGCGCTGCTGGCGGACTCGGTCAGCGATCTGGCCCGCCGCAGCGACATCTTGATCTCGTGCCTATTCTCCGATGACCAACTTCGCGCAGTCGGATTGGGACCTGAGGGGTTGGCGGCCAACGCGAAGCCGGGTGCGGTTTTCGTTTCCCACACCACCGGAAACATCTCAACGCTCACCGAGCTGGCCGGCACTTCGCGGTCAACGATTCTCGATGCCCCCGTCAGTGGAACCGCCGAGGACATCGCGGCAGGGACCTTGACGATACTGGTAGGGGGTCCGCCCGATGCTGTTCAACGGGTCAAACCGGTGCTCGCCGCCTACGCCGACCCGATCATCGCGACCGGTGAATTGGGCAGCGCTCTCAATATCAAGTTGATCAACAATGTGCTTTTCGCAGCCAACTCCCAACTCGTCGCGGCCGCCGTGGAGGTGGGCCGGCGACTCGGGATCGACGCCGAGGCGCTTTTGGCAGCGTTGTCGGTGTGCAGCGCGGCCAGCAACGCGGCGCGATACGTCCAAAGCACCGGTGGCGTCGATGCTTTCGCCAACCTTGCAGCGCCGTTTTTGCGCAAAGACTTCGCCGCGGCCGTCGCCGCCGCCGAGGAAGCCGGGATGGACTTGGGGCTGCTACGGAGCGTGGTGGAGAACGGTCCGTTGGGCCTGACGGAGCAGGTCTCGGGCGCGCCATAATGCACGGTCGACGAAGCATGAATGGCCACACTGCCAGAAGGCTGTCGTCACATCGGGCGAAGCCAGCCGCGGCGGCCCAGTTCGGGGTGCAGCACGTCATCGTGCCACAACAGACAACCAGTGGTGGTCGCTGGATCGGCCAGGGCGACGCGCACAGCCGCTTCGGCGAACTCGCCGGCGCTTGCCCACTGAGTCTCGCCCGCAGCAGCAACGAGATTGCCAGGCGTCAACACGGGTTCGGATGGCAGTAGTGCGTTAACGGCGATTCCCTGACTCTGAACCGCAACCGCGACCGCTTGCGTCAGATAGTGCAGCGCAGCCTTGTTCGCCCCGTAACCAACGGGTGCTGCCATCGCTGTTTGCTGATACGGGCCTTCCCCGGGTACGAATGCCGCTGCCGAACCGATGTTTATGATGCTGCCCCGGCGTGATTCGATCATCTCGGGCAGCACGAGTTGCATCAACCGGAAGGCGGCAAACAGGCCGATCTGGAAATGCATTCGAAAAGCCTTGAGCGGCAAGTCAACAAATGGCGGCAGGTTCAGCACCGCAGAGACCTCGGAGAAAGCCGCTCCGCGCTGCGGGCCGGCTCGGCCGTTTCCTGTCGGCGGACGCCCGGGCGTGGTCAGCGCAGCGTTGTTGACCAAGATGCTTATGGGGCCCAGCGCCTCACGTGCGGAATAAAACACGCGCTCGACGTCGTCGGTACGTGAGAGGTCGGCCGGGATGGCTACTGCCTGCCCGCCTTTAGCCTCGATTTCCCGGACAACTTCATGGATGGTGCCTGGGTGCAAGGGGCTCCATTCGGACTCCGTTCGCGCCACGACCGCCACGGCGGCGCCTTCCTGCGCGAAACTGGTCGCGATGGCGCGTCCGAGTCCGCGACTGGAGCCGGTGACGATGGCTGCCCGCCCGGCCAGACGCGCGGACGAGCCGGCGCTCATCGCCAAGTTCTCCTCATGTGATCCTCCTGAGCGCATTCACTACGTCGATTAATAGCTCTACGGCGAGCGGATATGCTGCGCACAGCGATGTGCGGGTGAAGATGTTGCCGTAGCGCTCCGCCAATTGACGTGCCACCTCGGGGGCATCACCGATCGCGGCGAAGGCCTCCAAGACGTCGTCGCTGATCAGTTCGCTCAACTGGTGCCAGCGGTTGGTGACCGACAACGCGTAGAGCTCATCGGCCAGCGGGCCCCACCCTTGTTGGTCGAGGACTCCCCGGTAAGCCGGTGTCGAGCCGTAGAAAGCGATCTGCTTGCGCACGCACTCTTTGCCAGTCGACAGCTCGGTGGGTGTTCGACCGACAATGAACAACGGAGTACCGACAATCTCGTAGCTGTCGGACCGGTCACCCTGAGCGCCGGCCAAGGCCGGCAATGTGACTGCGTGAAGGTACATTTCGGTGTTAAAGGAATGGCAGATGAGCCCATCGGCAGCGTTTGCGGCCAGCGTTGTCATCGCCGGTCCTACTGCCGCGAGAAGCACCTTGGGCGGTCCATGAGGGTGCTGTTCAGGGCGAAACATCGGCGGCATCAGTGTGTGACTGTAGACGTCGCCCCGGAAATTCAGTTCGGCGTCGTCGCGCCAGCTTTTCCAGATTTCTCTTAGCGCAAAGATGTATTCCTGCATGCGGCCCACCGGTTCTGACCATGGCATGCTGAACCTGCGGGTGATGTGCGCTTTGATTTGCGCACCTAGTCCACGCACAAAGCGGCCATTCGATAGGACCTGCAGGTCATTTGCGAGTACCGCAGCCGACATCGGGTTTCGCGCAAAAGCGACCGCAACCGAGGTCCCCACGGTTACACGCTTGGTAACAGACGCAGCCAGACCCAGTCCGACGAAAGGGTCGTGTCGGACTTCTCCGGTCCAGATTCCATCGAAGCCCAGTTCTTCGGCCTGCCGTGCTGCGGATCTGGGATCGAGATCGTCGGGGATCGCGGTGTCAATCTTCATAACTGGCTCCCTGTATCCGTTATGCTGCGCATTTCTGCGTTACCTGAGCGGTTTCCACGTCGGTTGACGCTTATCGGCGAACGCTGAGACCGCCTCGTGAATATCTCCGGTTTGAGAACACATGATCTGGGTGCGATTCTCAAGGTCGAGCGCATGGCGCAATGATGGAGCATCGATGTTCTGCCACATCGTCTCCTTTGACATCCACACGGCCATCGGTGAATTCTTCGCGATCCTGCGGCAGGTTCCCAACGCACGGTCAACGACGGTTCCCTCATCGACCACATCGATCACCAAGCCCATGTCCTTGGCTTCCTCGGCGCCGAAAACTCGGCCAGTCAACATGAGTTCGGCTGCGCGTGATGCCCCGACCAGCCGCGGCAGGAAGTAGCTGGTGCCCATGTCGCATGCGGATATCCCCAGGGTGATGAAAACGGCGCCAAATTGTGCGCCCCGGCTTGCCAACCGGATATCGCTTGCCAGTGACAGCGAGAAGCCACCGCCGACGGCGACACCGTTCACCGCGGCTATCACCGGTGGCCGCAGTCGGTGGATCTTTTCGTGCAGCGAAGCAAGCCTTTCCTGCAGCGCGAACATCGCGCTCACGTCGTCGACATCGAGCTGAGCGACGTGGTCGTCATCGGTGAGATCCGCGCCAGCCGAAAATCCCCGCCCGGCGCCGGTCAATACGACAGCACGCACATGTCTGGACGCGCCCAAATCGTTGAACGCCTCATGCATCTCGGCGACCATGCCCATTCCCAGCGCATTGAGCTTGTGTGGCCGGTTCATCGTGACGATGACGATGCCCGGCTCAGCCTCGTCGACGATCAGTTCGGTCACTGCGTCCCTCCTCCGTGCTGCGTCGACCGCGTCGATGATCTTTTTCGGGAGGCTTGCCGGTGCTCGGCGGCGATGAGCTCATGGGCCTGGGGCGTCTGCGCTGCGACGCGATGCCAACACGACACCTCCGCGAACAGCTCAACCACCGCCCGCGTTTTGCGGCTCTCGGCAGATCCTTGCGGCCAGCAGTGTGCGACTTCTATCGTAATAAGATAAACAAATAAAGGGATCGATGCGAGCTGTCCGCGTCTCCGTAAGCGGCCGCCGGCAGGCGCCGACCTCAAACGGCAAAGCCGCAGTGGCCGGCAGACGGTGTGGTCAGCGAGTACCGCGCGTTCGCATCGAAGCACAGCGAGCAGGAGATGAGTTCGCATGACAACCGCGCCTGAGACGGGAACTGGCATCGACGGCGTCCCCGAAGTGGACTGGGCCTCGCTGCCAATGGCTACCGATCGCAGTGCCGGGTGGGCCGCGCTGCGGGATCTGGGACCGGTGGTGCTGACACACCACTTCTACTACCTGACCCGCCGCGACGACGTCTTGCATGCGCTGCGCAACCCCGAGATTTTCTCCTCGCGCAAAGCGTTCGACATGCTCGGCAGCCCGATGCCGCTGGTCCCCATTTCGTATGATCCGCCGGAGCACACCCGATTTCGCAAGATCCTGCAGCCCTTTTTCAGCCCGCACACCTTGAGCGCGATGATGTCGGATCTACAGGCTCAGGCCGCTGAGATCATCACCGATATCGCCGCCAAAGGTCAGTGCGAGGCAGTCAACGACATCGCCATTCCGTACCCGTCACAAGTATTTTTGACGCTGTATGGCTTGCCGCTGGCCGATCGCGATCAGTTGATTCGCTGGAAAGACGCTGTCATCGCACTGTCCGACTACGGCCCAAGTCTTGAAGGCGCCGATCTGACGCCTGCCGTGGAGTTGTTCACCTATTTGACTAACGCTATCAACGAGCGTCGGGCCAATCCGGGGCACGATATTTTGTCGCAGGTTCTCACCGGCGAGGAGCCACTCACCGACGCTGAAGCCATCGGGTTGAGCTATCTATTTGTGCTGGCCGGGCTCGATACCGTCACCGCGGCCATCGGATTCTCACTGCTCGAGCTCGCCCGCAACCCTGCGCTGCGGGCAGAATTGCGCCGCGATCCCGAGCAGGTGAAGGTGTTCATTGAGGAAATCGTGCGGCTGGAGCCCCCCGCGCCGATTGTGCCTCGGGTAACCACTCAACCGGTGACCGTCGGCCGCGTCACGCTGCCGGCGGACACTCCGGTGATGTTGTGCTTGGCGGCAATCAACCGTGACGACAGCGACGAGTTCTCAAACAATGAGTTGGTGATGGATGGCAAGGTCCACCGGCATTGGGGCTTCGGCGGTGGGCCGCACCGCTGCCTGGGATCACACTTAGCGCGACTGGAGCTGACCTTCGTGATAAATGAATGGTTAAGTCGCATACCGGAATTCGAAGTGCAACCCGGCTACACGCCGCAGATCGCGTTTCCTGCGAATACGTTCTCGCTGACCTCACTACCGCTGCGCTGGAAGTAGCCTCCTCGCGTCACGCGCAGAACCGCATCAGCGCGACGGTCTCGACGGCGCCCGGCTCGCCACGGGTGCTGGTAAACGAGCCGTTTTGGACGGTCCCCGGCAACCGGGAGCGAACAGGAGCCAGTTTCGCCTACTGCGGTGGGTAGCCGGGCGGCGGGTAGACGCCCCGCAGGATCCAGGGCAGCCAGCTGATGCCGAACTCAAGCTCGTCGCTGGCGTCGTAGTCGGGGACGGGATCGAGCGGGATGTTGTCCGATGAGGTCACAGGCGGCGGCTCGGCTCCGTTCCGGTTGCCCGGGGCCGCTCCTTGCGGCTGGCCGTATACGGCCACCACGACGGTGCGATCCGGACTGTTTTCCGACCACACCCCGACTTGAGAGTTGGCGCAGTTGGACATGATGGCGTTATACGCGGGGTTGTAGTACCACCGGTTGATCAAGTCATTGCCGCTGATTGCAATGGATTGGTTGATCGCCACCGTTTCGGCCACTTGACCGTGGAAGCCGGCGGCGTTGGCGCGGTCTTGTGGAGTGGACCCGTCTGAGCCGATGTCGCCGTCGATGTTTCGATTGTTGAGCATATCCCTGGTGTGCCGCTGCGCGGCCTGTTGAAGCTGCGGATTGATCCTGACGTCGTTGATGCAGCCGGCCTGGTGCTGCATGGTGTAGACGTTGGCAACGACAGCGTCGTTGAACCGTTTGTTGTTCGGTATCAGCGTGTTGATGTCGCCGTCTGCGTGGACCGCGGGAGTGCCCAGCATGGTGCCGGCAGCCCCAACTGCCAGTGCGGAAAGTGTCAGCGGTCGATACTGCATGTCATTCTCCTTGTTGTCAGCCGTCAGAGGCGGCGGGCGATGGTGGCGTCGCCCTCACCGGGGCCCAGCAGGGCCGTACTTGCGGTGATCGCATGGCCGGATCGGTGCGGTCTGGGAAGCGCTGTCCCACTGGCATAGTCGCGCCAATGCGGCTGTGGCCCAAGGCTCTTCGATCTCGCAGGCGCTTCTCACCCGCGCACGCTGCCGCGATCGCTGCAGCCTTGGTCGTCGACGACACGGCGGGTCCGGCGGCGCGCTCCCGCCAACACCCATTCGAACTGGTTGACCGGCCTTGACCGCCGGCGCAACGGACGCGTTGGCCGCGTCGCTGGTTGTCGGCCCACCCAATCGTCGTTGCAACCGGCCCGCCACCGACAACCCGCCGTGACGGTGTGATCTGCAATGTCATCCGGGGTGCCTCCGGTTCACGTGCAAGCCCGACGCTGTGGGCATCGTAGGTCCCAACTTTTGACGACGCAAATAAGATAGACATATTACGCTTTCGCCGGTCAGCGCGGAAAGGGTCGGCGTGACATCCGGCGGCAGCTCGAAGCAAGGCGCGATCGGCGTGCACCTAAAGGTCCAGGTAGCGCGCCACCGACGGGGATTGCCGCCCGACACTGGACGGGGTTCCAACGACAGTCGCAGCTGCCCTAAGCGGCCGCCGACGGCATGTGTGCTTCGTGATATCTGCGGCCGGGCACCTTGGCGGCAACTTCGCCAAAACCACTGGGCCGAGCCGACCGCAGTGGCGCATATCGTCTAGGGCTGCGGCTAACACGCGACCCGCACAGCGAAGCTAGCGGTTGTCCTGTGGCTGGGCTTGGCGGTGTCGAATCCAGCTGCGGTACCGCGGATTAGGTACGTCTGATCTTTCATGCTGGTATCGGCGTTGCCGCTGAGTCCTTCCGTGTAGCTGCCGGTAAAGCCGCCCAGATCGGTGATGGTGACGGACTTGGTCGTCAGCCGACTTTGATTGGACACCAACGCTGTGATTCCGGCTTCCCGGTCGCCAGCAGCGATTGTCGTCAATGGTCCTATTGTCGTGCACTTCACCGCGGTCGTTTCGAGTGGGGCTCGATCGTTGATCGTCACCTTCGCCGTTCCCGCGGGCAACGCCCCGGGTGGAAGTGAGGGGGGCGACGATGAGCAGGCCCCCACAGCCGCCGCGATCAGCAACATCGCTGACGCGTTGAGGAACGGCAACCGGTCCCCAGACAACCCGCCTCGGTTTCGTCTAGCCATCTCTGGCACACCTCCCGTGAGAGGAATGTAACCGCCGCGCAGCCCAACCGGTAGTGACTGGCTCAACCCGCGAAGCGGCCAGGGCCATACGGGCAGTTCTCAGCGCAATGCGCAACCATCGAGCGCCCGGAACCGATTGTCGGTAAATATTTTCGCCACTCGCACTGATCGTGGGCGCCAACAACTCGTTTATATACAACGCCAGCGCTGCGTGTGGTTCCAACCATTGTCGTGGCGACGCTAATCGGCCTTGGCGGGCATTATCGCCGCCACCGAATCCGGATCGTATCGACGGTCATCGACGCTAGGGCCGAGGTTTCAGGGAGGCGGCGAGCAGATTCCGAAGGACGCCCTCCTCGCCGCCGTCTTCGGGCCGGGCTGGTTCAGCGATGAGGCTGAAGTTGATCCGCACGATCCAGCGGGCCAGGGTGTAGGCCGGAAGGTCTTGGCGAATCTCGTCAGCAGCGGCGGCGGCCTCAAGACGCTGCACCAGCGCCTCAGCAATTTTGGCTCGCCACACTTGCGAGCCCTCAGCGGCTTGGTAGGCAGCGCCCAGAGCTTGGTGCTCTTCGATCAATGACTGCATTATCGGTGAGCTGCGGGCTATCTCGTTGCCGCGCAGGCTTGCTGCGATGAGTTGCTGCAGGAAAGGTTCGTCGGTCTGCCAGCACTGCTCGACGGCTTCCAGGGTGGCGACGAGCACTCGCACAAAGGAGGCCGCCAGCAGTGCGTCCTTATTCGGGAAGTAGTAGTACACCGTCGATCGGTGCACTCCCGCTCGCCGGGCGATGTCGCCCATCCGGGTGCGTACCGGCCCTTTTTCGGCGTAACACGCGTCGGCTGCAGCCAACAACCGTTCACGCGCCTCGTCCTCATCCGAGGGCGAGCCGGCGCCCCAGGAACCCATACGCTGTTGCTCGCGCTGAGCGGTCACAGATGCACACTAGGGCCTTCGTGGTACAAAGCTGACCCAGCACGCCTGACACCGTGGGAAGCCGCTCATCGACTGGCCTCACTGACCATCCTTGGCAGCACCGACGGCTGGGCGTGCGCTCAGCTGAAAGCGAGTGTCGCGATCGACGCTACGACTCGTCGCGACTGTCAGCGTCAGCCCGCGGAATCGTCGCACGCCTGCCCGCCGACCCCGAGCCCGCCAACCGGCATGCAGGGGATGGCGCGCATGCAGATGACCGATCACTGTATCGAGCAACCGAGATAACCGGGCAGCAACGACCGAGCGGCGATCTCAATCGGCTACATTCAGTGCCCTTCGGATGCAGTCAAGCCGCTTCAACTGTGCTTAAACGTACTAATGATTCAATCCGATATATAGATAGATGTTTTGCTGGATCGGCAGCGAGTGCGAGCCATTTGTGACAACTTCCGGCGCTGACCCTGCCACCCTAAGGCTCACATGAGCGCACTGGCTAGTCATCAGCCGCGCTAAATTGCCGATCGAGCCGAGGAAGACGCCGGCAGCCGTTCGGATGCTTCGGCTGCCGGCATTGACAGGACTCGATAGCGCCGCGGCCGCATGCCCCGTCACCAGCCGGAGCCACTTGTAGCTACGCATTACCGCTGGTCAGGTCGGGAGGTCATTGCGCCGACGTGAGCTTGGAATGTAGGCCATAGGCGACCAAGGGACCCTGAAGTGGTGTCCCTGCGGTCCGCAGCCGCCGTTCAGGGGCGCGTGTGCCAGACGCTGTAGAGCGCAGCGCGTATCGGAGGCAACTAACTAGTTTCTACCTGTCGTCCGCTTTTCTACAATTCTTTATGCTCTGCACTAATTAAGAAATCCCGAAGCCGATCCAAGATATGTACGTGGCGTTTGCTTGTCTTCTTTAGTGATCTATCTCAGCATGGTATATCCGAGACGCTTTACAGCGTCGACTCGATTGCCAATGGAGTCTCATAAAAAATATGCTAGCCGAAAGAGGTGGTGCGGAGCAAACGGATCAGGCACAGCCAGCGGTTTATAGAGCTAGATCGCCTGTCCAATTCGTCAGCGTCCGGAACGGCTCGGCTCCACGCGCCGCCTGCCAGCATCGGTGGTGTCTACGACCCAGTTAGGCGTGGTGAGCAGCCGCGACGGCCATTCGCCCTGCCGGTACCGCGGTCACAGAGTTGGCCGCCATTGCGACAAAAAGATTCAATTTGTCGGATCATCTAGCAAATCGACGCAGTTAGACAGATGTCCATTGGCGTGAGCACCCCAAGAATAAAATGGCGAAACGTTGCCGCCCATGAAACTCATGGTGTAGCGTCCGCTGTGCTGTGGGCCACACTGCGGGAACTCGGCATGTGATCTTTACCGCTACGGGAGGGATTCATCGGTCTATGCCGGCTGAGATGAGACGCGAGCGAGTGCGCTAGTGGTTGCAACGGACATCGAGCCTGCCCTGCCCGCTGCGCCTCCGGCGCGCGAGGCGCCCGTTCGCGTGACTGGCAGTCTCCGGGGACAGACCTTCGCCAAGCCGCTGCGCGAGGTCGGCAGCTACTTCGGCTTAACGCTGGACATCCTGGTGCAGATGTTGCATCCGCCGTTGGCCTGGCGGGAGTTCATCAACCAAAGCTGGTTCGTGGCCCGGGTGTCGATAGCCCCAGCCATCTTGTTGTCGATCCCCTTCAACGCGATGGCCATGTTCATTCTCAACGTCTTGCTGGTCGAGATCGGTGCCGCCGACCTTTCCGGCGCTGGCGCTGCGGCAGCGTCTGTCTTGTACATCGGCCCGATCGGGACAGTGCTGGTAGTGGCCGGCACCGGCGCTACCGCGATGTGTGCCGACTTGGGCGCTCGAACCATCCGCGAAGAACTCGATGCGATGCGGGTGATGGGAATTAGCCCGGTTCAACGATTGCTCGTGCCCAGAGTGCTGGCGCTCGGCCTCAATGGCTTGTTGCTCAACTCGATCAACACCATCATCGGCTTGGTCGCCAACTATTGCTTCTCGGTCTACTTCCAGCACGTCACGCCCGGTGCCTTCGCGGCGAGCCTGACGCTCCTCGTCGGGCTTCCCGACACGGTTATAGCCTTCGCGAAGGCAACTCTGTTCGGTCTTATCGCCGGCACCATCGCCTGCTATAAGGGCGTCACCGTCGGTGGCGGTCCCCAGGGTGTGGGCAACGCGGTCAACGAAACCGTGGTCTACACATTCATGGCCTTGTTTGTGATCAACATCGTCTTGGTCGCGGTTTCCACGAAGGCGACGATGTGAGCGCAGCCCCCGTCAGCCACCGGTTTGCGCCGACCACCGTGGGCGCAGGCCCCGGCCCGAGCGCGGTTCCCGCGGGAGCGCGGTTGCCCCGACTGACTAACAGAGTGCGCCGCTTGGTCAACGGGTGGAACCGGTTGGGCAGCCAAACCGCGTTCTATGTCAAGGCATTGGGCTTGACCTGGGATGCGATCGCTCGCTACAAAAGCGAAACGCTTCGCCTGATCGCCACGATGAGCATGGGCATCGGCGCGCTGGCCATCATCGGCGGCACCGTGGTGATCGTCACCACCTTGACGATGTCGACCGGTTCATTTGTCGCCATCCAGCTCTACCGAGCGTTGTCCGACATTGGGGTCGAGGCGCTGAGCGGTTTCGCCTCGGCCTTCATCAACACCCGCATCGCCTCGCCGCTGATCGCCGCGATCGGCTTGGCCGCGACCATCGGCGCCGGCGCCACCGCCCAGATAGGCGCCATGCGGATCAACGAGGAGATCGATGCGCTTGAGGTGATGGGCATCCGCACGATCAGCTACCTGGTATCGACCCGGGTGGTGGCCGGCGTGCTCGTCACGATCCCGTTGTGGGCAATTGCCGCGATGGCCGGATACCTGGCGACCCGCACACTTGTCGTCTATGTCTTCCATCAGGCTCCCGGCGTCTATGACCACTACTTCCATACCTATCTGCAGCCAACCGACCTGATCTGGTCTT
>NZ_CAXUCH010000114.1:0-1845 GCF_964249325.1 uncultured Mycobacterium sp.
GGTCCGCAACTCATTGCCGATACCGGAAACCGGCTGCGCGGCGACTTCTTGGCCGCAACCTTGGACGTGCCCGCTCAAGCGCGCAGCGCGACGTCGGCCTTGGCCGGTGTGCGTCGGCAGGCACCGCAATACGCGTCCAGCAACACCGACTCGAGCAACTATCCGGCGGAATCGTCGTGGCTGAGCATGGTTGCGACGCAGGGCGCGCCCGGTCTGGCATCGGCGATGCGCGCCTACGGTTATCGCCTTTGCCGGTCAAACTTTTTTCCCAACGTGGGCCTTGCCTGGCAGGCGCTGCGTGCAGTCGGGAATGAGTCGCCAGAGGCGGTCGACTACGCCGAAGCCATCGAATCCGGCTCGATCACCGCGACGCTGGCGGTGGCCGAGCAATCGGGATCGTGGGACCCGGCGTTGGTGCGCGCCAAGGCTATTCAAAGGCGGGACGGCTGGCAGTTGGCGGGAGAAAAGCTGTTCGTGCCGGGCGCCGATGGAGCAGACGTGTATTTCGTGGTTGCGCGCTCGGTCGCGGGCCCGTCGCTGTTCGCGGTCGAACGTTTCGCCCCGGGCTTGCAGGTGGTGGCGCTGTCTGTGCTCGACGAGACACGTCCGCTGTGCCGGGTCCAATTAAGCGATACCCCAGCACGACTCGTCGGCACCGAAGGTGGTGGGGGACGGTTGATGATGGGCACCATCGACCTGGCGACCACCGCGCTGGCCGGTGAGCAGGTGGGGCTGATCGAGCAGTCGATGAGTCTGCTGGCCGCAGCCGGTCCGCGGGACGCCGAGCTGGCCGACGTGACGCTACAACACGTTGCCGCCGATGCGCTGTGGCGCCGAGCCGTCAACGAACAAGCGACCCGATCCCCCGACGCGTCGCCCGTCGCCGCAGCCGCCCACATCGGCTGCTCGCGCGCCGCCATGCGGGCCGCGACCGTAACCGCCCGGCTTCTCGGCCCGTCCGGCGACACCGACGCGCTGTTCAAACGCGCACTGTCGGCGAACCTGCTCTTCGGCGGACCGGCACTGTCGCACGAAAGGCTTTTGGAGCGCCTGGGCATCTAACGTTGGTTACCGCAGCATCACCTGGCCGCCGTCGAGCATGATGGTCGCCCCGGTCACGAACTTCAGGTCGTCGCTCACCAACGCGACGACCGCACGACCGATGTCGTCGTAGGGATCTCCGAAGCGGCGCAACGGAATTTCGCGCTCGATCTTTTCCCAGCGTGCCGGGTTTTCGTCGCGGTACGCCTGCGCAGCCGGTGACATGCCGTTGGGGCACACCTGGTTGACGCGGATTCCGTATTTGCCCCACTCGATGGCGGCGGACTTGGTCAGCCCGCCGATCGCCTCCTTGGCCATCGCATAAGCGGCCATCCGGGCGCCACCGCGGACACCGATCGCCGAACCGAAATTGATGATCACCGCATGGTCTGATTGGCGCAGTGCCTCGAAGGCGGCCTGCATCATGTGCAGTGTGCCCAGCGGTCCGCTGCGGATGTAATCCAGGACATCGTCGTCGCTGAGCTCGATCGTCGGCACGCCTGTACCCAGTGCCACTCTTTGCGACCCGCCCTGCGCGTTGTTGATCAAGATGTCGAGCTGACCGAACGCCGTGAGCGTCTCGGCCACGGCGCTTCCGACCGCTGCGCGGTCGGCGACATCGCATTCGATCGCCAGCGCCTTGTGTCCCTTCTCGACCAGGTCATCGGCGGCATCAACCACCTTCGCCCGAGTTCGGCCAAGCAGCGCGACAGCTGCGCCTTCGTCGGCGAGCGCGGCCGCGATCGCCTTACCCAGGCCCTGGCCCGCGCCGGTGACCACAGCGACACGACCGGTCAGCCGACG
>NZ_CAXUCH010000114.1:1855-13634 GCF_964249325.1 uncultured Mycobacterium sp.
CGACGAGTGGCCACGCTCGTAGCGCGCCCTTCCTCGGTGGCCGTCATTGAGCTACCTCTTTCGCCGTTGCGGAAAGACCCAGCAGACCGGCCACCGGGGAGCCGGGAACGTGGCCTTCCACCTTGGCTTTTCGGCGGGCAAAGCGCCAGCCGTCGCCAGTGCGGATGACTTCGTCGCGATAGGTTCCCCAGTGATCCAAGCCGGCCGAGCCCACGAGCTGAAAGCAGGCATAGGTGCTGGCGCTGCCGTCAGGGCGCGGCTCGATGTACACCGAGCTCAGATGGTGGCGTGCCGGCAGGAATCCCGCCGCGCTGAAGGCGGCGGCGGTGCGGTCAAAAAAGTCCCGGATCGCTTCAAGTCCGATGAGCTCTTCGGTGTTGGTTAGGAAAACCGCGTCAGCGGCGAACAATTGGGACAGTTCACGCGTCTTGCCGCTGTCGGCGAGGTACTGATAGGTCGCCAACAGGCTGGCGACACCGATCCGGGTGCGCAGCTCGACGTCGTCCACAGCCGCTACCTCCTGCGAATCAGCCTGACGCGACAACGGACTTCGACCGCCAGGGCGCAAATGGCTCACCGGTGCCGCATCGAAGCCCGTCGGGCAGGTCGTCGGCGACATCCCAGGTGGCGACCATCCGGCCGAAGCCGACCATCGTCGCGCAATGCAAGCCAAGCTCCACCAACTCATCCTCGGTGAAGTGCTGTCGCAGCTCGTCGTAGACCGTGCCGTCGATCGCTAAGTGGTTGGTGGCGAAAAGATCCGCGAAATTCAGGGCGCTGCGCTCTGCCGCCGACAGATCGGCGGCCTCGGCGGGACGTTCTAGAGAACACACGGTGTCTTCGGTGACTCCGTCATCGATGGCGCTGCGGTAGCGGATGGCCATGCAGCTGCGGCATTGATTGTGGAAGGCGATGCGCAACCGGATGAGTTCGACGAGTCGCGGCGACAAGGTGCCGCTTGTGCGGAGCGCCGACTGCAACGCCAGAAACGCTTTTGCCGCTTCGGGCCGGCGGGCGAGGATGGCCCCAACGGCTCGGTTGATCCGATCTCCCTGTGCCAGAGCCGATGTGATCGCCGACGATGCCGCCGGCGACGATGCGATGCGGGCCATGGCGACTCTCCTCAACAGCGTATTGACGCTATTCACAACTTCGCCCGACTAACCGTACGCTGTAATGTTATGCCTATCACAGGCTCCGATGAGGGTCAATGGCCTAACCAAGGCGATGGAAAGCGCTAGTGCCTCATCTGGTTCTGTCTAAGATGCGGCGGCCGCTCTTCGCGACCACCGCCTCGGCCGAGTTGGCGACCAGCATGCTCGACATCTGCCAGTGGGCCGATCGGCTCGGATTCGATTTGGTGTACTTCGGTGAGCACCACGCAGCCGACGACGGCTACTTGCTGTCGCCGCTGGTCGCTTCCGCGGCGGCCGCCGGCCGCACGTCGCGGATGCGATTGCGTCCGATCCTGCTAGTCCTGCTTTACCACCCGCTGCGGCTCGCCGAAGACATCGCAATGGTAGTCCTGCTCAGCGAGCGGGCGGATGACTCCGGTTTTCGCGGCCGGATACCGGCGGGCGGAGTTCGAAATGTTCGACGTTGCGCTGCGGGACCGGCGCCGTCGGGCTAGTGAAACCGTCGAGGTATGCAAACAGGCATGGAGCGGAAAGCCGTTTGACTTCCGCGGGCACACCGTGCAGATCACCCCGGCACCCGCCAGCAGCCGCGCGTGCCGATCATTGTCGGCGGTGCGAGCGAAGCTGCGGCGCGCCTGCGGCTCACCTCGCCGACGGCTTCGACCCTGCCGAGCTGAGCGCGTGGGACTTCTACCGCGACGAGTGCCCAAAACTCGGACGTGACCCTGGCCCATGGCTTACCGGCGGACCCTCATTCCTGCACATCACGCATGACCCAGACGCGGCCTGGGCCAAGATCGGCCCACACCTCCTGGCTGCCACCAACAGCTAGGCGCGGTGGCTCGCCGAGTCCGAACACGGCTCGAATGCGTGGTACCCAGCGCTGGAATCCGTCGACGACTTGCGATCCCGCGGTGCTTATCAAATCGTCACCCCGGCCGAATGCATCCGCATCGCCCAGCAGCTCGGGTCGCACGGGCATTTAATTCTGCGCCCCCTCTTCGGCGGCATCGAACCGAAAATCGCCTGGGGCAAGTCTGCAGTTGTTCGAGACCGAGGTGCTGCCCCACATCGAGGTCACCACCGTCCACGCGGTGACCACCGCAGACACTCAACCTTCCGCTGTAAAATGATCCGACGTACATGATCAACGGGCGGAGTTGACTACGTGCCTGATGGCCAGCCTGGGAGCGCCTCGCCGACGAACGACAAGCGAGGCAAGCGCCCTGCTCTCACGGAGGACGAAATCGTCGGCGCCGCGCTACGCGTTATCCGCAGCGAGGGCGTCGAGGCGCTTTCGATGCGCAGGCTCTCACGCGAACTGGGCCGTTCGGCGATGGCCGCCTACTGGTATGTCGAAGACAAGCAACAGCTGCTCAATCTCGTCGCCAAAAAGATGCTCGCCGAAGTTCCGTTGCCGAATCCCAGCTCCGGCTCATGGGAGGAGAGGCTCCGCAAAGTGATCGCCGCGATCGATGCCAAGCTGCGCCAGCACCCCGGCATTGCCGAGATCCTGCTGCAGCGGATGCTGTCCACCGATCGCCGCTTGATGAACGGCATCTTCGAAATTCTGCAATCGGCCGGATTCGAAGGCCCCGAGGTGTTTTTGTCCTACGCGATGATCCACACGTACTTATTCGGCCGCTACCAGGTGGTGCTGCATGCCGACGAGCTGCCCGATCAGCAAAACCGGCCCAACGACCTCGAAGATACTGTCGGACGCCTCGTGCCACACTTGGAGCGGCTTCGTGGGCGCGATTTCTTCTCCTACGGCGTCGACACCATCATCGCCGGACTGCAGGCCCGCCTGGACGCGAAATCGCTGGCGTGACAGTGCGGTTCTTGATGGCCGGTTCAAGCATCTCCCCACGGGTCGTCGAGCAGAGTGCAAACGCAACATCGCCCGCCTGCTCTTTCGACGCACAGCGCGGTTAGCCGCTTCCAAGGGATCTCCGGGAGTCTCCTGCAGTCGGCACCCCGCTTGCTTACCGTTGCCGTGACCGGTCCAGTCCGCGATCTTGGTATCAACTTCTCACATCGGTCGCAACGACAATGGCGTGTCGTCGAACTCAAGTCGTTCGAAACGATCACCTGGTTACTCACCTCGCTTTCCACCCTCGTGCTTTGCGTTGCACAATTCCCGTGTGTTGCAGCGACTCTGCTGCGCGCCACCGTGACTGAAATGTCCACGATGACCAACCCGACGCTTTTGCCCGACCTGGTGAGATCGATATATAGCGTTGTGCCGCGGCAAAGCCATCAGTACGTCTGCAGCGCAGCGTCTCGGTTTCTAAACACTCCAAGACGCCCGCCAGCCAAGCGCTAAGTGCGCAGTGTTGGCCCGGGTCAGGTCACCAGACAGGTGGCGTGCGCGCGACGCAGCTTGCCTGATGGGGTTTTTGGGATGGTGCCCGGCGCTAAGACCACCACCCTTCGGGGTCGCATATCGACGTCGCTGACCACTTCGTGGGCCACGTCGTGGCGGATGCGGCGCACCTCGGCGGGGTTTTGCCAGCCGTTGGATTCGAGAGCGACAGCGAAGGTTTCCCGGGAGCCGCCAGGATGCAGTCGTACCGCAACAGCGCAGCCTGGCCGAACGCCGGCCGCGCGGCACGCCGCACGCTCAATATCGGCGGGATATATGTTGCGGCCGCCCATGATGATCACATCTTTGAGCCGGCCGCAGACTACGACGTGGCCGTCCTCAGTGAGGTAGCCGACATCTCCGGTGTCATACCAGCCTCGCGCATCTTGGGCCGCGACGAAGCCTCCCGTTGTCATGTAGCCCGAGGTCACCGGCTCACCACGCACTTCGATGACGCCGATACAGCGCGGCGAGAGCACCCTGCCGTCCTCATCGACAATCCGCGCCTGCATCCCGGGCAGCGGCGGGCCCAGGGCAGCTAGCCGACGGGTGCGGCCCGTGGCTGCGGGTACGGCCCGGTGCAGCACGGCGAGCAGTTCGGCGTCGACCTCATCGACCACCAACCCGGCGCCGCACTTAGAAAATGACACCGCCACCGTCGTTTCGGCCATCCCGTAGGCCGGCAGGATCGCCCCGGGCCGCAGCCCAAACGGCGCGCCGGCTTCGATGAGATCTTCGACGTCGCCGGGTTGGACTTGCTCGGCTCCCGATAAGGCCCACCGCAGCGTCGACAAGTCGAACTGGCCGGGCCGGGCCTGGTTGCGCAGCCGCTTGGCCAACAGCGAGTAGGCGAAATTAGGCGCCGCGGTCATCGTTCCCCGGTATTTATCGATGAGCGCGGGCCACAGCAGTGTGTCACGCAGGAAATCCATCGGCGTGATCTTGACTAGTTCGGCCGCGAAATACATTGGCACCGTGAGGAACCCGGTCATTCCCATGTCGTGAAACAGCGGCAGCCAGCTCACGATCACGTCGCTCTGCAGGTCGTACTCGGCGCCGATGAACATGGCCTCGGCGTTGGCGACGACGTTGCGGTGGGTGATAACCACCGCCTTGGGAGGTCCGCTGGAACCTGACGTCAATTGTAAGAACGCGACATCGTCGTCGCCGACATCAACCGGGTCGAGCGGGCCGCACTGCAATAAGTCCGCGGCGGTCACCACCGTAACGCCGCGCTCTTCCAGCACCGGGATCGCCGCCCGGAAAGGATCGGAGACCACGACGGTCTCGGCCTCGATCATGTCGATGACCGTCACGGTGTCTTCGGCCCAGACCGTGAAGTCGGTGCGTGGCGTGGGCTGATGCAGCATCGTCAGGCTTGCGCCGCGCATCCACACCCCCTGAGCCGTGGGTGCGATCTCACCGGGCGCACCGGCCAGCACGCCGACCGCATCGCCGTGCCCGACACCGGCCCTGGCCAGCCCACCCGCGACGCGCCGGGCCTGCTCGTGCACCTCGGCCCACGTATGCCGTACCGGAGCACGCGGCTCGCCGGTCACCATCCCGCGCGAGCTGGCGTAAGCGTTGTTGTACATCGTGTCGGTAAATCGGCTCACCGCAGCCCTTCCCCGTCGGGGTCAGCCGGCGAAACCAGTTACGCCGGGTCCGAGGATGGTAACCGCGAACACTCGTGGCGTGAAGGGCCGGCCATGCGTAAGCGCGAATTCAAGACTGTTGGTCTATGTCCGAGGCTGTAGTCCACAAGAGCCCTCGACCCGAGCATATGTAGACCCCATCGCAGCCACGGACTGGTGCAGCTAAACCGGGGCCTTTCCATCGGGCCTCGCTTTCGAGCTTGTGTACGTGTTCGTCGTGACCAATCTGCCGGAAAACGCCGGCGAGCGAGGAGAATGGCAGAAGTCTTCAGCGCATAGAGACTCGAAAGATGTGCTCTCCCACGCCGGGTGTTCGGCAACCGCCATCATGCACTCGGCGTGGTCTTCGAAGTTCGCATTGAGACGATCCCGCTGGCCGGGCGGCACGCATTGCCACGCAGGTCAGATCCTCGGGCAAGCATCCGCTCGACTGGAAGCCCGGCCCACTATATACCGGCCCGGGTATAAGTTATGCTAGGTCGGTAGATACCCGGGCGGGTATACGCGGGGTGGCCGATGACCGCAGGACAGCTGCCATCGATGCGGGCCAGTTTCTCGACAACCGCTGCGGCAGCGCGCGTGGGTTCATGGTTCGCGCATCGGGCAAGCGTGGCCGCGTTTGCGGTTCACCAGTAGGCAACCGGGAGCAGGAAGGGGAACCCATGTCCATTGCAATTGCCACGTCGGTCGACATGGCCGACTTCGAGAAGGTTGTTGCCAGGACTCGGGAAGTATTGGAAGACCACGGGTTCGGTGTCTTAACCGAGATCGACGTCCAAGCGACTCTCAAAGAGAAGCTGGGAGAGTCGACGGAGCGGTACCTGATTCTCGGTGCCTGCAACCCGCCGCTGGCGCACCGCGCCTTGTCGGCGAACAAGCAGGTCGGATTGCTGCTGCCCTGCAATGTCGTAGTCCGCGAAGATGTGCAGAACCCGGCAACCGTGCACATCGAGGCGATGAACCCTCGGTTGCTGGTAGAGGTCGTCGACGATCCGACATTGTCGTCGGTCGCCGAACAAGCGACGCGGCAACTACAGGCCGCGGTAAACACACTCACCGAGGAACTGCGATGACCACGATCGAGCTCTACGTCGACCCGGTATGCCCGTTTGCCTGGGTGACGTCGCGTTGGTTGCTGGATGCGGCCACCGCCACCGGATGTAGTGCCACCCTGCGGCAAATGAGTCTGGCAGTGCTCAACGACGGAAAAGACACGGCGCCCGCGCAGCGGGCCAAACTCGAGTGGTCGCGTCGTCTGGGCCGGGTATTCGCCGCGGCGATGGATCAAGGCGGACCCGCAGCCTTTGGCGACTTGTACGAAGCCTTAGGTGCCTTGCTACACAACGGCGGCCGGGACATAACCGAGGGCGCGGTCAAGGAGGCATTGACGGCGACCAGCTCCAGTCCAGCGCTGGTCGACGCGCTCGACGACCCGGCATGGGATGACGCGGTGCGCGCGGCTCATCAACGCAGTCAGGATGTGCTCGGCGGCGATGGCGGTAGCCCCATCATCGCCGTCGACGGCACGGGATTCTTCGGGCCGGTGCTGACAAGTCTTCCCCCTCGGGACGCCGGTGCCGCGTTGCTCGACGCCGTGGTCACCGCAGCATCGGTTTCTGAATTCGCAGTGCTACAACGCCCCTATCATGGACCGCCATCGACGGCCGGTGGGGAGAGCCGGTGATGTGCCATGCATTCGGTGCCGGACCGGTGGCCCACTGACTTGGTCACGTTAAATCACTCCAGCGGAAAGAAGGAGTAACCATGGCTTCCGCCGACACCGACGCAATGGAACTGGTACTCAAGCGGTTACGGCGCGCACAAGGACAACTCGCCGGGGTCATCGCGATGATCGAAGCGGGCCGTGACTGCAAGGACGTTGTCACGCAACTAGCTGCTGTTTCCCGTGCGCTCGACCGCGCCGGTTTCAAGATCGTCGCCACGGGCATGCGGCACTGCATCACCGGTAGCGACACCCAACTCACCGAAGGTGAGCTCGAAAAGCTGTTCCTGTCTTTGGCCTAAGGACGTACCGCGTCCTTGGGGTCCCGGCGGTGTCTCGGGTTCGGGCCCAGCGGGGAGGCTCCAGTGCTCACATTTCTCAAACGAGCATGGGTAGCGCTCGTCGTCGTGGCCGCGGTCGCCCTCAGCGGTCTTGCCGTTGACCGGCTTCGCGGTGTCTTTGGCTCTGAGGAGATCTTTTCTGCGACCGGCAGCAGCGCCGAACCGCTTGTGCCGTTCAATGTCAAGCAGGTGACGTACGAGGTTTCCGTCCCGACGGCACACGCGGAGCCGTGAGCTATTTGGACAGCAATTCCCAACCGGGGGAAGCGAAGTTCACCAGCCTTCCCGGACCTACACGATCACGACGACGACACCGTCGGTTATCGCCAACGTGGTGGCGCAAGGCGACAGCGACAACATCGGATGCCGCATCACCGTCAACGGTGAGGTCAAGGACCAACAATCCTCCCGCGGTGTCCGCGAGACCCCAACTTCGCGGCGGCCGCCGAGACTGACCAGCCCCAAGCCCGCAGCTCCATAACCGCTGACGCTTAGCCGACTGCGGACGCCGACCCGGACCCTTCCTCACCCGACGAGACGCTGACAAGACAACCTCCAGAACCTAGAGAAGTGTTGCGACACCCCCTAGACCACCCGGCAATCACCTGCTCACTTTTCGACCGGAACTGACAAACGTCCAGCCATCGCCCTGGGTCGCTCACCCGCTCAGGCAGTGGTATAGCAGCTACAGTAGCCCGGCTAACAAGATTCTCATCTTCGTGGCGGATCCGCCTTTTCGACGTCCACCAAGATGAGAATTCCGCCGTGGTCAATGAGAACATACACGTGGTGAAACGTGCTGCCGCCAACATGGTTTTGGTTGTTTTGGCTTCTGGCCCTTCGATTGTGGCCGGCGGACCGCTGCCCGCAAGGCCACGGCCTTCGCTGCGCTCGCTTCGCTTCGGGCCCAAGGGCTCGCAAGGTTTTCCGGGCGCTCGCCGGCCCGCCGGAAAACCTTGCGCCCGGACCTGTGCGCTTCGCGGCCCTTACCGGCTCAATTCTTTAGTGCCCAGAACGCCAAAGGAAGGACTGGACAAGCTCCATTACCGAAGGGAATGGCGGAGAACCGCAGCCACCGCGAGCACGATAGCCGCCTACCGGGACTGGCGCTTCCGCGTCTGCACACCGTCGTCACAGTTGAGCTGTCACCGGCGGCCTCATCGCGCGTGGACGGCGTGGTAAGCCTCGATCACATCTGCTGGGATCCGGCCCCGCGCGCTGACCTGGTAACCGTTCTTTTTGGCCCAGCTGCGAACAGTTGCCAATTTCTCCCGCGTTACCTTTCCCCGGCTAGACCGACCACCCTTGGGCGCCCGACTCCTGGGTTTGCTGTTGCCGCCGACCTTGGTCGCCGATTTGATATAGGGCGCCAGCGCCTTTTCCAACTTGGCCACGTTGGTGTCGGTGAGGTCAATCTGGTACGTCGCTCCCCGGAACGCGAACTCAACGCGCTCACCTTGGCCCTCAGCAATTTCCGTGCCGTCGAGATCATCGATCAACTGCCGAATGATCCGCTCCGCCATTGCGGTCTCCTTCCCTCACCACAGCAATCCCACGCTACGCCGGCTCAACCCCCGCGCATCGTATGCGAGCAGCCCGGATGCTCCACGGAAATCTATCGTGGCCCGGACCTACAAACGTCCTCTATGACGGTAAGTCGGCAACAGCAGCCGGCCAGGCTGCCGGTGTGCAGGGGGTGCGGTGTCCGACACCAGCGCAGTGCGGGGGGAACTCGTCGGTGCAGGACCACGCAGCTGACCGCGCTGCCCACGGCATGGATTCAGTGCTATTGATCGGGGCCGTGGACGCCACCGGACGGACACCTTGGTTCACCGTATTCCGGAGATCTTTCATCCTGCGCCACCAATCGATACATTGAGCGCCAACGGATTCCCGGCACGAATCGCACAAATCTTTGCCGGCGACGCTTGAACGACTGGCACCCCGCGGTGCACGGTCGGCAGCGGGCAGTCATACAGCGGGGTTCAACCGGGTTCCGTATCCGAGCCGCGGCGGCGCGTCGCTGATTGCCGGACAGGTCAGCGTTGAGGTTTAGCGCACGCTCGGCCACCGCGATACTCGCGCTAGTCAGATAAGCGATACGGGCGGGCTTGGCAAGCAAGGCCCTCGTAACTCCAGACGACCAACTGGATGCGTCGCACGCTAGGTTTGCAATGATTTCCGAAAAATTTGCTTCCCGGCCGCCGCCGTTCGCTTACCGATACCGCCCGGAATGCGGGCCGCGAAACCAGGGAAACAAGATATCTCTCGGTCTTATCGCTCAGCTCAGCACCCAGCGTGGCTCCTCACACGCGGTAAAGAATCCTCCGTTTTCCATGGATAAACGATTAGGGAAAGCCGCGCCAAACACAGTGAGAATTTGTTAAATGCGTTGCTGCATCGGCAAAGTAACGATAGAATGATCAAGAAGAATCGCCCCGCTCAATTCGAGCCAATCAGGTTGCGTAATGGATGCCGTCACTGTTTATTCAAACCCTGCTTTCGCGCAATGCGATGCCACATTCCGCGCATTGGAACCGACGGAATTCGCCACACCCTTGTCGACATCCGTGAGGACGTCGACGCCTTGGGCTTCGTGCTTATCCCGGTCTATCGGTGACCGTGTCAAGCCGGCGGTTGGTCACAGTCAAGCTTCCCGAATCACCAACGAAGACAAGACATGCATCAACTGACCATCGACCGCGGCGGCGAAATCACCGTCAGCGGCCACGCCGACTTCGACGACGCCTACCGAGCGTTGCTCAACTACGTCATCAATGCGGACTTTTACCTGCACCGGGTCGGCACCGCCCGCACCCGCACCAGTTACGAACTGATCAAACCGCCCGACATCGACGCCGGCGACTGCGAAGAGTGGCCGCGGCGCCGGCCCGTGCGGGCGGGGCACGCCACCATCGAACAACGTCCGGCACATCCCGCCGATCCCCTCGAGACGCCGCCTGCCGCACCTCGCGGCGCTGATCTGGTGTACACGCCGCCCACCTCGCGCGACGAGCCGTCGTGAGCGCCGACCGGGCCTTGCACTTAGTGTCCGAAGCCGACAACCGCGACACCGACGAGTGGCGCGCCGAAACTATTGCGCGGCAATGGGATCCCGAGCATCAACTGGTCGGGGCGCTGATGTGGCTGACCGCGACGCGAGCCGCCCCCATTCTGCGGCTCGTCCCCGACAGCGCCATCTGGCAGCCCATGACCCGGTGGGCCTACGAAATCATCCGAAGCCTCGTGGATGCGGGCCGTGACCCCGACCCGGTGACCGTGCTGGCCAGCGCCAGGCACCGCGCTGAGCGCGGTGCATTACAGCCCGACCAGCCGCCGACCCCGGCGCGCCACCACCAATTGGCCGTGTATCTGGCCGCCGCCTACACCCAGACGGTGAGCCCGGAAGCGGCCGCCAGCTACGCCCGCGAAGTGCTCGACGCCGCCTACCGGCGTGCCTTCGGCCAGCACGGGATCCGCATGCAGCAGCTGGCCGAAGCCGGCGCAAGCCGGGCAGAACTCACCGAGCAGTTCGGCGCGATCCGCGACGAGCTGGCTCAGCTGTGGCGCCGCGCTGAAGCCGCCGCTAAACCGGGCTGGGACACGCCTTAACCGCCGACGCAACCGACCGCACGATCAGCGCGCGCTCCCGCCCAGGCGCAGCCGGCCACATCCCGAATCCACCAAACCGCCACCCACTCACCACCTTTTGCCGTTAGCGGCCGCCCAGTGTGACCGGCGGGGGCCCGTCGGTGTCAACCCAAGCCCGGCGGGCTCGCCCGTTCTGCGCTTCGCCGCGCTGATCGCGCGGCTTCGCTGCGCCCGTGCGGCTCCGGCGGCATTTTCGGCCCTACCCAGCTCGCGAGGGTGCTGCGCACCCGCTCGCGGCCGAAAATCCGCCTCCAGCTTTTCCGCCGGGCTCACCGGGGTTGACACCGCCACCCCGCCGGTCCCCCTCACAGCCGCGCCAACCGGCGTACCGATCACCTTCACGAACGGAGAACCACCATGGCCAAGCCCGTCATCACCCTGCACAGCCCCGCCGACATCCTTGCCGCCATCCCCGCGCTGGTGCGCTTCGTGCCCGACAACAGCGTCGTGGCCCTGATGTTCAGCCACGCCTCCGGCGGCCAGGTCCTCGACGTGCGCTGCGCGATCCGCTTCGACCTCACGATCAGCGTCGCGCAGGCCGCCGCGTTCCCCGAAACCTGCGGTCTGTCCGCCGAGCACAACGCCGCAGCGCTACTGGCGGCCATCTGCGAACCCGGGCTCGACCGCCACGCGCGCCAGGTCCTGAACACCGCCCGCGCAGCCCTGCACTACGCCGGCATCCCGGTGCTCAAGATGCTCACCACGGCTAGCCTCACCGAACCGGGCCAGTGGGTCGACCCCGACACCGGCGAGCACGGCCCCACCATCCCCTACACCGACTCGGTGCTCTACGGGCGCGCCGCCGTCGACCGAGTGGTGATCAACGCCTCACGCCGTGACATCGAAGCCGAGTTCGCGCCCACTGAACCGGCACCGCTACTCACCGTCGAGTCAACGGATTTCGCGCA
>NZ_CAXUCH010000115.1:0-249 GCF_964249325.1 uncultured Mycobacterium sp.
GGCGGCGGAGTGGCGGCACCGGGCGGCGGCGGAGGTGCCGCCGGTGTGCTGCTCTCGCTGGTCGTTGCTGTGGTGGTGGTCGTCGGGGTTGTCGTGGTGGTGGTAGTCGTCGTGGTCGACGTGGTGGAGGGAGCGCCACCACCGCCGCCACCAGTGGCCAGCTCGACGAGGCCGTAGACGATCAGCGCGATCAGCAGCACGGCCCGCGCGCCCCATCCGACGCGCACCGCGCGCTGGCGAGACCAAGGG
>NZ_CAXUCH010000115.1:259-13477 GCF_964249325.1 uncultured Mycobacterium sp.
GCGCCGTACTGCGCCAGCTCGGTGGGCCGGTTGCTGGGGTCGTCCGGGCCAACGTCGCGTGCCACGGAACCGATCGTACTGATGCTGGGCAAACACCGCGGCGTCGCCGGGTCACCAGCTCAGAGCTGTCGCATCACCTCGGCGGCGAACAGCTCCAGGTGATCGAGGTCAGCAAGATCCAGCAACTGCAGGTAAACCCGTTGCACGCCGGCCGAGGCGAAGGGACCGAGCCGGTCGACGATCTGCGCCGGGCTGCCCACCACGGGGGAGTTGGACCGCATTTCGTCAAGTTCACGGCCGATGGCGCCCGCCCGACGCGTGAGCTCGGCGTCGTCACGCCCGGCGCACAGCACGAAAGCCGCGGAATAGGTCATCGAATCCGTCGAGCGGCCCACCGAGTCGACCGCGTCGGTGACACGCTGGTATTGGGTCTGCACGGCATCCAGCGTCGCGAACGGCACGTTGAACTCGTCGGCGAAGGTCGCGGCCAACGCGGGCGTGCGCTTGGCGCCCAGCCCGCCGATGATGATCGGCGGATGCGGGCGCTGCACCGGCTTGGGCAGGGCCGGGCAGTCACCCAGCGCGTAATGGGTGCCCGCGTAATCGAATGTTTCGCCGACCGGCGTGGTCCACAGGCCGGTGATGATCTCCAGTTGTTCGGTCAGCCGGGCGAACCGCTCGCCGGCCCGCGGGAAGGGGATCCCGTAGGCCTGGTGTTCGCGCTCGAACCAGCCGGTTCCCATACCAAGTTCCACCCGCCCGTCACTCATCGCGTCGACTTGGGCGACCGACACGGCCAGCGGCCCGGGATGACGAAACGTCGCCGAAGTGACCAGTGTGCCGAGCCGGATCGATGACGTCTCTCGGCCGATCGCGCCCAGCGTTACCCAGGAATCGCTGGGCCCGGGTAGCCCGTCGCCGCTCATCGCCACATAGTGATCGGACCGGAAGAAGCCCGAGTAACCCAATGCTTCGGCGGCTTGGGCGACGGCAAGCTGGTCGGTGTAGCTGGCGCCTTGCTGAGGTTCGACGAATACCCGAAAGTCCACGAGGCTCAGAGTACGGACAGCTCAGTACGTTTCGACGTTCTCGATGCTGACGAACATCCCATGGCCGGTGCGCTCGTTGGTGAACCGTGTTCCGTCGAGGGTCGCTGCGATCGTCCAGCCCTGGGCCGTGTAGGTGCGGTAGTCGATGGTGACGGCGGGGATCGCGCCGATGTTGCCCAGCACCCACTGGACGGCGCCGCCGGCGGTCACGTTGACGCCGTTGGCGTGCTCGCCTTCGGTCATGGGGGAGTTGGTGAACGGCGCCTCACAACCGACACTTTCGGCGTCGATCTGGCAACGCGTCTTACCGGATTTGGTCTCGATGAACACATAACCGTTCTCGTCCGGCGGCAGCGGGATCGCACCGGCCGGCGCTTGCGACGGTGGCGGCGCCGGTGGCCGCGGGGTCTTCGGTGTCGGCGCCCGGCTGGGTCTGGGGTAGGACGGCTCGGTTGCCCCGGCCCCGGGCGACGCGATTGGTCTGCCGCCGATCGTCGAACTGCATCCGGCAGCCACCAGCACCCCAACCAGCAGCCACCCAGCGGCCAGGACAAGCTGTTGTGTTTGCGATCTCCGCACCCGCGCTCCCCTACCTGCACTACTCCGCTTAGCCTACGCACGATGTGATGCAAGTGACTGCAGTGACGCGCCCGCGTGCGGTCAACCGCCCAACGCCGCGTAGCCGGGAGCGAGGCCGCGCAGTTGCGCGACGCCGTCACCGGTGAAGGAGGCGCCCTGCATGAGCGCCAATGTGGTGGGCTGCAACCGCGTCAGCTGCTCGAGTGTCGGGCCCAGGTTGGTGCTCATCGCGGTGGCGCGGAAGGCCGCCTCGGCGTCCAAAGCTGCTGCGACGCAGTCGGATTCGGTTAGCGCCGGGCATTGACCGGTGTGGGTGAGCAGGTCGCCGGCCAGCAGCGTGGACGTCGTTTCGTCGAACCACAGTCCGCTTTCCCGGTTGTGCGGCACATGCGGTGTGGCGATGAACCGTAGCCGGTGCCCACCGATGTCGTGCACGATATCCTCTGAAGCGACGATCGGTGGTCGGTCGCACATGTCAGTCAGCGAGAGCATGCAGGCCAGGGGTCCGTGAATCACCTCGGCGTTGGGCGCGGCCGCCAGCAGCAGGTTGACCGCGCCGCATTCGTCGGCGCCCTCTTCCTTCCGGCCGCCCAGCTGCAAGGTGTTCGCGATGTTGGCCAGGCCCTCCACGACCTGTTCGTAGACAGCGCGCCGCGCGAAGATGCGCGAGCCGCACACACAGGCCTGCCCGGAATGGATGAAGGTGCCAAACGCCGTCATCGGGATGGCCGCGTTCAGGTCGGCGTCATCGAAAACCACCACCGGCGATTTGCCACCGAGTTCCAACGTGACTTTCTTGAGGTCGCTTGCTCCGGCGGCATGCACGATCTCCCTGCCGACCTCGCTCGATCCGGTGAACGCCACCTTCTCGACGTTGGGGTGCGCGGTGATCGCCGCACCAGCGGTGTGCCCACGTTTGCCACCCCGTCGGGAACCCCGGCCTCAGCAAGGATGCGTTCGAGGATCAACGCGGTGAGCGGGGTTTCTCGGCCGGCTTGACAACGCTGCTGCAGCCGGCTGCCAGCGAAGGCGCGACCTTGCAACAGAAATTGAAGATCGGCCCGTTGCAGGGGAAGATCAGCCCCACCACCGCGTAGGGCTCGTTGAGGGTGTAGTCGTGCTGACGCACATCGATGCCAGTCAGCCCGCCGGTGTGCAAATCGGCGGCGATGCCCTCGATCTTGGTGCACCAGCGAGCGTAGTACCGGAAAAACTCGGCACTGACGGCCCAGGTCCCCTGGGCCTGCAGCGGGGTCATACCGGCGTTGAGCGATTCAAGCTCGGCCAGTTCCTCCGCGTTCTGATCGATTAGTTCACCCGCGCGCCAGAGCACCTTGGCCCGCTCGCTGTCAGGCAAATCCCGCCATACTCCGGACTCGAAGGACGCCTTCGCGCGCGCAACCGCGTCGTTGACCGCTTCTGTGCCACAGTCGAAAAATACTGAGGCGCAATGGTTACACCACGTCGTCACGAGTAGCCGAGGTCCGTTACGTCGACGCGCGCACAATCAGCCGGGCGATATCGGTGGGCTGCGGCGGCGGCGCGGGGTATCCCAATTCGGTGAGGACGGCAGCGATAGCGGCGTCGGCGACCGCGGTGGGGTTGAATTCCACCGTAGTCAGCGGCGGCGAGCTGATTTCTCCCGTGGGAGTGGCGTCGACGCCGATGACGGCAAGATCGTCTGGACAGCGCAGCCCCGCTTCGCGGATGCCGTACAGGATCAGATGCGCAATCTCGTCGCTTTGTGCGCACACCGCGGTCACACCGGCACCGACCCAGCGGGTCACGACGTCGGCGGCGTTGTCCACAGTGACGTCATCGACGCTAATTGGCGGAAGATCGCGGGCCCTGGCGGCGCGGGCGACACCTTCGAGCCAAAAGTCGCCCAGGGCACGCCATTTGGCGATCGCGGTGAAGCTTCACCCTTCGAAATAGCCACGCCTCATCGTGACACGACTTCCGGTGGTGACCGCAGCACCCTGGCTCGGCCCGCGGCACGGTGCTGCGCCTACCGGCCCCGAGTCTGACGAGCCCGCAGCAGCGTGCCGTGGTCGCATTAGCGGCCAGCTTCCCCCACGAAACGGGGCGTGCGAGACCGGCGACCCCAGTACGGTACTGGTCTGTACTAGCAAGCCGGCTCTATGGTGGGCGCTGTGACCCAAATCGGCGACACCGCCGCCGAGCCCTCACCGTGGTCGCCCCGGGAGAGCGAATTGCTTGCGGTGACGTTGCGGCTGCTGCAGGAACATGGGTACGACCGGTTGACGGTCGACGCGGTGGCTGCCACCGCCCGGGCCAGCAAAGCCACCGTCTACCGGCGCTGGCCGTCGAAAGCCGAATTGGTGCTGGCCGCGTTCATCGAGGGCATCCGCCAGGTCGCGGTCGCGCCCGAGACCGGCACGCTGCGCGGCGATTTGGTGCGAGTGGGCGAAGTGATTTGCGAGCATGCCCGCCAGCACGCCAGCACGATCCGTGCAGTGCTTGTTGAGGTATCGCGCAACCCCGCACTCAACGAGGTCATGCAGCACGAGTTTCTCGTCCAGCGCAAAGCTTTGATCCGTCGCATTCTGCAACGGGCCGTCGAGCGCGGTGAGATCGACGAGGCTGCGATCAACGACGAACTCTGGGACCTGCTACCCGGCTACCTCGTCTTCCGGTCCATCATCCCCGGCCGGCTACCCACCGCAAAGACGGTGCAGGCCCTCGTCGAGAACGTCATGATCCCGAGCCTTACCCGGCCCACTGATTGAGCAACTACAGGTGACTTACGGCGAAGGCCGCGGCGTCGTTGGTCATGCCGTTGCTCAGATAAGCAAGGTGCGCAAAGCTGGGCTGCCCACCAGGCGCACCATTGCAGATGGCGTCATCCGGAACGCATAAGTCGATGGTCTTGGGCGCATACAGCGGGCCGATGGTGATCGGCGGCGCGCCGTTCTCGGTCAGAAACTGATTCGAGGGTCTCCCGAATAGGGTCACTGCGGCGACGTGGTTGGCGACCTGCGGCGGCATCGGCTGGGGTAGGTACGACACGTACTGCGCAGGTACTTCTTTGGGTATGGCAGCCGAGGTGACGAAACCGGCCAGGGCCGCGCCTTGCGAATATCCGCCGAGGACAATCCGGGTGTTCGGGCAGTTCGCCGCCGTGGATTCGATATGAGCGCCCGCGTCATACAGCCCGTCGACGAAGGTTCTCGCGAACTCTAGGCCTGCCCCGAAATCGCTACTGGCTGCGTAGTTCACCGGGTATACGCTGACCGACCTTGAACCGACCTGCGCGTTGAGCGCGTCGACGAATGCCTGTCCGACCCCGCCGACACCCGGTGGCTCGGCGGTCCCCCGAGCGAACACCACCTCGACGTCGGGGCACGGCTGGGCCGATGTCGGTGCGGCAGGCAAACTCAACAGCGCCGCCGCGCTGGAAACCACAACAGCACTAAGCAGGCGAAGGCGTGCGCTTACGGCTGCCTTCAGCCGGCGTGCCGATGAATTGGGGATAGATCTGGTGTCGTTCATGCCAACCCCCAGTGTCTGGCTTAATCCCGACCAAATGTCAACGCTACAGACAACCGATGACCCGGGTGAGCAGTTGCTCAACGGGCAGGCAAGGGTGCGCTCGGGCATCTGTTGTAGTGTCCGGTCCCGTACCGTACTGTAATCGCCGTCGACTCCTCGCTGCAGGCGGGGGAGGATGACATCGCGCAAGCGGTCGCGTCGCCGGTCTATCGAAAGGCCCAAGGTGGCTGGTATTTCACTTACGCGCTTCGTGAGGCGCTGGTGGATAGTGCTGGTCACCGTCGCAGTGGTAGCGCTCGCGGGGTTCGGCGTATACCGGCTGCACGGAATCTTCGGATCGCACAACGACACGTCCACTCCGACCGGCGTCCTGAATGAGGGTGTGCCGTTCAATCCCAAGCACGTGGTCTACGAGGTCTTCGGTGACCCCGGGGCGGTGGCAACCATCAACTACCAAGACATCCATGCTGCGCCGCAGCGAGTAGACCACGCTCGGCTGCCGTGGAAGTACGAGGCCATCACCACAGACCCCGCAGTCATCGCCAACCTGACCGCGCAAGGCAACAGCAGCACGCTCGGGTGCCGCATCATCATCAACGACGAGGTCAAGGACGAGAGGACCGTCAACGAAGTGAACGCCTACACGTTCTGCCTGGATAAATCCGGATGAGCAACCACAACGGCATACCGCATACCATCCGCCGGCTTGCGGTGCCGATCATCCTGTTCTGGGTGGGCGTAGCGGCGATCACCAACATTGCGGTAGCGCGTTTGGAGTCCGTGGCCCAGGCGCACCAGGTGGGCATGAGTTCGCCGAGCGCGCCGGCGCTGCAGGCGATGAAACACATCGGCAAGGTGTTCCAGCAGTTCGACTCCGACAGTGCGGCGATGATCGTGCTGGAAGGCGACAAGCCCCTGGGCGATGACGCCCACCGCTTCTACGACACATTGATCCGTCGACTCGAGACCGACAAAAAGCATGTCGAGCACATCCAGGACTTCTGGGGGGATCCGCTGACGGCGTCGGCCTCCCAGAGCAACGACGGCAAGGCTGCCCTGGTTCAGGTCTATCTTGCCGGTAACCAAGGCGACGCGTTAGCAAGCGAATCCGTCGACGCGGTCCGCAACATCGTCGACCACACCCCGGCACCGAAAGGCGTCCACGCCTACGTCACCGGCGCGGCGCCACTGATCACCGATCAGTTCGAGGTTGGCAACAAAGGAATATTGAAGGTCACGCTCATCACCTTCCTGGTGATCGTGATGATGTTGGCCTGGGTCTACCGTTCCGCCATCACCACGCTGATGGTGCTGATCACGGTGCTTGTCGAACTGGCCGCGGCGAGGGGAGTCGTGGCCGTTCTGGGAAACCTCAATTTGATTGAGCTGTCAACCTTCTCGGTCAATATCCTCACGCTGCTGGCGATCGCGGCCGGCACGGACTACGCGATATTTGTTCTTGGCCGCTATCACGAAGCACGTGCAGCCGGCGAAGAGCGAAAGACCGCCTTCGACACCATGTTTCACGGCACTGCGCACGTCGTGTTGGGCTCGGGGCTGACCATTACCGGGGCGGTGTTTTGCCTGAGGTTTGCTCGGCAGCCGTACTTCGAATCCATGGGTGTTCCCTCCGCCGTGGGAATGCTGGTTTCGGTTATGACCGCGCTCACCCTGGCCCCCGCCGTGCTAGCGGTGGGCAGTCGGTTCGGTCTGCTCGAACCCGAGGTCACGATGCGAACGCGGGGATGGCGCCGCATCGGCACCGCCATCGTGCGCTGGCCCGCGCCCATTCTTACGGTGACAATCGCCGTCGCGCTTATCGGTCTGGTTGCCCTGCCCGGATATAAGACGAGTTACGACTCCAAGCCCTACTTGCCGGCCGCGACCCCGGCCAAGGTCGGATACGCGGCCGCAGAGCGGCATTTTTCGCAGGCGCGGCTGAATCCCGAGCTACTGATGGTCGAGGCCGATCATGACCTGCGTGATCCGGCGGACATGCTTGTCCTGGAGCGGGTGGCCAAAAACGTCTTTCACACCCCGGGGATCGCGAAAGTGCAGGCCATCACCCGGCCGTTAGGGACGCCGCTCGACCACAGCTCGATACCGTTTCAGCTGAGTCAGCAAAGCGTCGGTCAAGTCATGAACCTGAAATACCAGAAAGACCGGGCGGCCGACCTCCTCAAGCAGGCCGCCGAGCTGAGGAAGACGATCAACATACTCCAGCAGCAATACGCTCTCCAACAGCAGACAGCCGCTGCCACGCACGAGCAGACCCAAAGCTTTCACGACACGATCGCCACGATCAACGAACTCCGGGACAAAATCGCCAATTTCGACGACTTCTTCCGACCGATTCGCAGTTATTTCTACTGGGAGAAGCACTGCTACGACATCCCTATCTGCTTCGCGTTCAGAAGTCTCTTCGACGCCCTCGACGGCATCGACGAACTCGCTGACCAGTTCGCAAGCATTACCGCGTCTTTGGACAAACTGGATGCGCTGCAGCCGCAACTGGTGGCGTTGATACCTCCCCAGATCAACAGCCAGATGACGAATCTTGAACTGACGCTGTCCAACTACGCCACCAACTCCGGGATCAACAACCAGTCGGCATATGCGAACGACAATCCGGCCGCAATGGGACAAGCCTTCGACAAGGCCAAAAACGACGATTCCTTCTACCTGCCTCCGGAGGTGTTCTCCAACCCCGATTTCAAGCGGGGCCTGAAACTCTTCATGTCACCGGACGGCAAGGCCGCCGAGATGATCATCACCCATGAAGGTGATCCGGCGACGCCACGCGGCATCTCCCACGTTGACGCAATCAAGAACGCGGCAAAAGAGTCTGTCAAGGGAACTCCCCTGGAGGGCTCGCACATCTATCTCGCCGGAACGGCGGCGACCTACAAAGACATCCAGGACTCGATCAAATATGACCTGATGATCGTGGGAATCGCAGCGCTGAGCCTGATTTTGCTCATCATGATGATCATCACCCGAAGCCTGGTCGCCGCGATCGTCATTGTTGGCACGGTGGCCCTGTCATTGGGCGCCTCGTTTGGGCTTTCCGTGCTGCTCTGGCAAGACATTCTCGGCATCCAGTTGTATTGGGTTGTGCTGGCGCTGGCCGTCATTCTGCTGTTGGCGGTCGGATCCGACTACAACCTGCTGCTGATCTCGCGGTTCAAAGAGGAAATAGGCGCCGGGTTGAAGACTGGGATCATCCGCTCGATGGCCGGCTCTGGCTCGGTGGTCACTTCTGCCGGTCTCGTGTTTGCCGCCACCATGGCGACGTTCGCCTTCAGTGCGTTGGTGATTCTCGCTCAGGTGGGTACCACGATCGCGCTGGGCCTGCTCTTCGACACGCTGATCGTGCGGTCGTTTATGACCCCGTCCGTGGCGACGCTTCTGGGACGCTGGTTCTGGTGGCCGCAGCGAGTGCGTCCGCGTCCGGCCAGTCAGATGCTTCAGCCATACGGACCGCGGTCGGCGGTTCGTCAACTGCTCTTATGGGAAGACGACGAGGCGGTGACTTCCAACGTTTCTCGGTGAGCGACGCTCTCAGCGCAGCACCCTCACCGGAACATTGGACCAGCCGGCGACGTTTTGCATCGACACGCGGCGGCAGCCCTCCCAGATGACCTCGTAGCGCGGCATGAAATCCAGGAGTTTGTCGAGCGCTATCGCGCTTTCCATGCGGGCCAGCGCTGCGCCGAGGCAACTGTGGATGCCGTAGCCGAAACCGAGGTTTTGCGCTTCCGTGCGGTCGCGGTCGATGTCGAACTTGTCGTCAGACAACTCGAGGTCGCGCCGGCCCTCGCGGCGGCTCGGGGATTGCCCGGGGTGTTGCCGACGGGTCGGCCCGGCAATCCCGACAGCGACGACGACTGGTTCGTCACCGACTGGATGGACACCGCTCGCGCGCAACAGGCGCTGGCGTTTCAACAGCACTCCTGGGCCGGACATGCTCGCGAAGATGCGGGAGCGAGCAGGCTGTTAGCACCACGCGATGCGGCTCGCCGTTCCGGTCGCTCGCGAGTTCCTCAAACGCCGGGCTGCCTACCGCGATGCGCCCGGCCAGTATGCCGATCCGTGGGGAGCGATCCGGGCCAGGCTGGGGGAGCCGGGCCTCGACGTCAGGATTTAGCGAATCAGTTGTCGGGAACGGCGGTCGGGTCGGCAACGGCCGGCGAACTCTTGGGCGCGGCCGTCGACACTTCTCGGGCCGCGGCCGTCACCCGGTTGCGGACCAAGAACCAGCCGCCGATGAGGGCGGGAACCCCGAGAACCAGCGTCGCGATGATCCACGGTCCGCGCTCCTGGTCGAAGATCATCAGCACCAGCACGCCCGCCAAGAAAGCCAACGTCAGGTAGCCGCTGTAGGGGGCCAGCGGCATCCGGAACCGCGGCCGCTCCATCGCGCCGGCCTTGGCCCTGCGGTACAGCCAGATTTGGCAAACCACGATCGTCGCCCAAGCCGCCATGATTCCCACTGCGGCGATGTTCAACACGATTTCAAAAGCCTGGCCAGGTTTGACCGCGTTGAGCACCACACCGAACAGCCCGATCGTGCTGGTCAGCAGGATTCCGCCGTACGGCACACCGTTCTTGGACATCCGCCCGGTGAACTTCGGGCCGCTGCCGTTGACCGCCATCGACCGCAGGATCCGGCCGGTGGAGTACAGCCCGGCGTTCAGGCTCGAGAACGCGGCGGTCAGCACAACCACGTTCATCACGCTGCCCGCGCCGTTGAAACCGATGTGGGAGAAGAAGGTGACGAACGGGCTCTCGTGTTCTTTGTAGGTGGTGTAGGGCAGCAGCAGGGCCAGCAGCAGGACCGAGCCGACGTAGAAGACGGCGATGCGCACCACGACGGAGTTGATGGCGCGAGGCATAATCTTCTCCGGCTCTGCGGTCTCACCGGCTGCGGTGCCGACCAATTCGACTGCTGCATAAGCGAATACGACGCCCGAGGTGACGAGCACCAGCGGCAGCAGGCCGGTCGGCAAGAACCCGCCATGGCTTTTCCACAGGCCGAATCCGGTGCTTTGACCGTCGACCTCGATGCGCCCGGCCAAAAAGATGGTCCCGACGACCAGGAACGTGACCAGCGCCAGCACCTTGATCAACGCGGCCCAGAACTCGAACTCGCCGAAGGCCTTCACCGAGATCAGGTTCACCGACACCACCGCTACCAGCGCGATCAGCGCAAACGCCCACTGCGGGACGACTTGTAGCGCCTTCCAGTAGTGCAGGTAGTTCGCGATCGCGGTGCTGTCGACGATGCTTGCCATCGCCCAGTTCAGGAAGTACATCCAGCCGGCGACGAACGCCGCCTTTTCCCCGAAGAATTCGCGGGCATAGGACACGAAGGAGCCCGATGACGGGCGGTGCAACACCAGTTCCCCGAGTGCGCGCAGGATCAGGAACACGAAGCCGCCGCAGATCGCGTACACGATGAACAACCCGGGTCCCGCCGATGCGAGCCGCCCGCCCGCGCCGAGGAACAACCCGGTGCCGATTGCGCCGCCGATCGCGATCATCTGCAGCTGCCGGCGGTGCAGGTCGTGGTGATACCCAGCGTCTTCGCGAGTGAGCAGGTCGGGCGCGCCGGCCCCGACGGCGGGTCGGGGTGTGCTGGGCAGCAGTGACATCAAGGTCCTATCGTGCGGGATTCATGCAACGCTGCGACGCGGGCATACCCGAAGATGGGTTGGCTGCAGGCTACCTCAACCGCCCCGCCCCAAGCGGCGCGTGGAGCAAGCCACGCGTGCGCACGCCTTTCCCCGAACCGAGTGCCGGCCGCGCCCGATCTCGGGACTTTCGGGAACAAACCACCCGGTTATGCCGTTGATCCGGTCGACAAGTTGAGTGTGTCAGGCTCAAGCTTGTTGACAGCACCAGCTGCCGGCAGGAGACTTGAGCGTGGCTCACTCAGCATAATGCACTAACGAAGCTCAACTATCAGGGAGGATTCACCATGGCTCGTGCGGTCGGAATCGACCTCGGGACCACCAACTCCGTCATCTGCGTCCTCGAGGGCGGCGATCCCACCGTCATCGCCAACTCGGAGGGCTCCCGGACCACACCGTCGATCGTCGCGTTCGCGCGCAACGGTGAGGTGCTGGTCGGTCAGCCCGCCAAGAACCAGGCGGTGACCAACGTCGACCGCACCGTGCGGTCGATCAAACGGCAGATGGGCACCGACTGGAAGATCGAGATCGACGGTAAGCACTACACGCCGCAGGAGATCAGCGCCCGCGTGCTGATGAAGCTGAAGCGCGACGCTGAGGCGTACCTGGGTGAGGACATCACCGACGCCGTCATCACCGTGCCCGCCTACTTCAACGACGCTCAGCGGCAGGCCACCAAGGAAGCCGGCCAAATCGCTGGTCTGAATGTGCTGCGCATCATCAACGAGCCGACCGCGGCGGCGCTGGCCTACGGCCTGGACAAGGGCGAGAAGGAACAGACCATCCTGGTGTTCGACCTCGGTGGCGGTACCTTCGACGTGTCGCTGCTGGAGATCGGCGAGGGCGTGGTCGAGGTCCGCGCCACCTCGGGTGACAACCACCTGGGTGGTGACGACTGGGATCACCGCATCGTCGAGTGGCTGACCGACAAGTTCAAGAAGCAGACCGGCATCGACCTGAGCAAGGACAAGATGGCGATGCAGCGGCTGCAGGAAGCGGCCGAGAAGGCCAAGATCGAGCTGAGCTCGTCGCCGAGCACCTCGATCAACCTGCCTTACATCACCGTTGACGCCGACAAGAACCCGCTGTTCCTCGACGAGCAGCTGACCCGCGCGGAATTCCAGCGGATCACCCAGGACTTGCTCGACCGTTGCCGCAAGCCGTTCCAGTCGGTGATCGCCGACACCGGCATCTCGGTGTCCCAGATCGACCACGTGATCCTGGTCGGCGGCTCCACCCGGATGCCCGCGGTGACCGACTTGGTCAAGGAGCTCACCGGCGGCAAGGAGCCCAACAAGGGCGTCAACCCCGACGAGGTCGTCGCGGTGGGTGCGGCACTCCAGGCCGGTGTGCTCAAGGGTGAGGTGAAAGACGTTCTGCTGCTTGACGTTACGCCGCTGAGCTTGGGTATCGAAACCAAGGGTGGGGTGATGACCAAGCTGATCGAACGCAACACCACGATCCCGACCAAGCGCAGCGAGACCTTCACCACCGCCGACGACAACCAGCCGTCGGTGATGATCCAGGTCTATCAGGGTGAGCGCGAAATCGCCGCGCACAACAAGCTGCTCGGCTCGTTCGAGCTGACCGGTATCCCACCGGCCCCGCGCGGGGTGCCGCAGATCGAGGTCACCTTCGACATCGACGCCAACGGCATCGTTCACGTCACCGCCAAGGACAAGGCCACCGGCAAGGAGAACAGTATCCGGATCCAGGAAGGTTCGGCCCTGTCCAAGGAAGAGATCGACCGGATGATCAAGGACGCCGAGGCGCACGCCGAAGAGGACCGCAAGCGTCGCGAGGAAGCCGACGTCCGCAACCAGGCCGAGACGCTGGTGTACCAGACGGAGAAGTTCGTCGCTGAACAGAGGGGTGCAGCGTCCGAATCCGGCGGCTCGAAGGTTCCCGAGGACACGCTGAGCAAGGTCGAGGCCGCGGTCGCCGACGCCAAGAAGGCGTTGGAAGGCACCGACATCGGCGCGATCAAGTCGGCGATGGAAAAGCTGGGCCACGAGTCGCAGGCGCTCGGCCAGGCGATCTACGAGGCCACCCAGGCCGCGCAGGGCGCCGGCGGAGCCGGCGGCCCCGCCGGCGGTGATGGGGCGGGCGGTGCCGACGACGTCGTTGACGCCGAGGTTGTCGACGATGACCGGGAGGCCAAGTGAGCGAAGGTAATGCACGCGAACAGGTAACGGTCACCGACAAGCGGCGAATCGACCCCGAGACCGGCGAGGTTCGCCACGTCTCATCCGGTTCGGCGCCGAGCGAGCCGGCACCGGCGGCACCGTCGCCGGCGCCGGCCGCGCCGGTGCCCGAGGACAAGGTCGCCGAGCTGCACGCCGATCGGCCGCGGGTGCAGGCCGACTTCGCCAAATACCGCAGGC
>NZ_CAXUCH010000116.1:0-12425 GCF_964249325.1 uncultured Mycobacterium sp.
GCATGCCGGGCCAGCTCCGGTTCTTGGCGGCTCCAGGCCCGCGCCGCGGCGCGCGATTCGGCCGCCCTCAGAGTCTCCGTCCCCAAGTCCACCGCGAGCGACGCCGGCGAGCGGGTGACGACGTGGGCGACGGCATGAGCCAGTGCCAGCACGTTGTCCGTCGCGTAGTGGCCGATTCGGTCCTCGAGCAGCCGGCGCAGCCACGGCTGGTAGTCAACGGCGACCACGGCCGCGTCGAAAATGGTCGGCAGCCGCGGCACGCGCAGCACCTGGCCGGCCAATGCGGCGCCCAAGCCGACCACGTGGGCACTGACCAGCGCCGCGCGGGTGGCCAGCACAAGATCGTCGCCAGGCAGGCCCTTCGACGACGGCGGGGTCCGACGGGCAGCCTGTTTGCCGGCCCTCTGCACGGGCGTGCCGGCGGCTGCCACCCGCGCTTCGGCGTTCTCGACCGCGCGACATAGCTCCCGCAGCGACGCCTGCTCGCTGTCGATGTCCACGACGACTCGCGACAACGGGCGATTCACCCTGGCGGCGGTGACCCCGGGCAGGGCGGTGACCTCGTCCAGCACGACGCTTCCGAGTTCGTCGCCGCCCGGACCGGCTAATCCGTGCACCTCGATCCAGGCTCGGGTGTCGCCTTGCCAGCAGTGCCGGGTCAGCGTCGAGCCGGAAAGTCCCCGCGAGAGCACTTTGGCCCCTTCGCGAACCGGCATGGTGGCGATCTCGAAGCTGGTCGACGCCAGCGACGTCGCGGTGGAGGTCGCAGTGTTAACCGACGCGCCGACGAGCGCTGACGTTGCCTGTATTCCCATCGCGACCGCGCGCAGCGGCGTGGATCTTGCCACGGATCCGACGGTACTCAATCGTTACTCGATGCCCTGGTCTACTGCCTGCCACGGGACTGGCCGCTGCGCGAGCGCTTGGCGGGCGCCTTCGCGGCCCGTGACGTCGTCTGCTTTTTGGGTGGTGCGGAAGACTTCTTGGCTGGCTCGGAACCCTCGGAAGCGTTCGACGTGGCCGGAGCAGCCTTCGCCGGCGTGCCGATTGCCGTCGGGCCGGATTGCCGGTTCAGCTGCCGCAACACGAGTGCGGCGCCACCGACCGCCAGGATCAAAGGCCACTCGACCAGCCCGGTGACGCCCAGCGCGCCCAACGTCAACGCGGCCGCGGGCGTCGAATGGCTGCCGCTGGCAACCCCGCGCTGGACACCAGATGCGGCTCCCTGGATAGCGCCGACGACACCGTTGACCGCGGCGCCGCCCACCGCGCCCGCTGCCATCGTGGTCGCGTTTGCAGCGCGACTGACTGTTCGACCTACGCCGCGTACCGCGTCGCCGACACCCATCATGACTCCCTGACCCCTGCTGATCCCCCTGCAGAACGGTTCGTCACGGTATACCCGCAAACGTGCCGTCCTCCCGGGAACAGCAAGATTCTGTCCAATATCTATAAGTCGCGAGTCCCGCAGCAAGCAAACATGCAGAAGATGTACAGCATGCTGCCAGTCAACGCGCCGGTATTTCGACAATACGACTCAATCAAGGCGCAAATCCACCATTACCGGTGCATGGTCGCTGGGGGCCTTGCCTTTGCGCTCGTCGCGGACGATTTGCGCGTCGACGACTCGTTGGGCCAGCGCGGGCGAAGCGAGGATGAAGTCGATGCGCATTCCTTGTCCCTTCGGGAAGCGCAGCGAGGTGTAGTCCCAGTAGGTATAGGTCCCGGGTCCGGGCGCGAAAGGCCGTACCACGTCGGTGAATTGGGCGTCGAGGATGGCGTTGAACGCCGTGCGTTCGGGCTCGGAGACATGGGTGCAACCTCGGTAGAATTCGACGCTCCACACGTCGTCGTCGGTGGGGGCGATGTTCCAGTCACCGACCAAAGCGATCTGCGCCGACGGGTCGTCGCGCAGCCACCCTTGGGCCGTATCCCGCAGGGCGGCAAGCCAATTCAGCTTGTAGGTGTAGTGCGGGTCGCCCACGGCGCGGCCGTTGGGAACGTAGAGGCTCCATACCCGCACGCCGGCGCAGGTGGCGCCCAGAGCACGTGCCTCGGCAGCGGCCGTCGTGTCCGGGTTACTGCTCCAGGTGGGCTGTCCGGGGAAGCCGACTTCGATGTCGTCGAGGCCCACCCGCGACGCGATCGCCACGCCGTTCCACTGGTTGAACCCGCAGTGCGCCACCTCGTAGCCGAGTTCGAAGAACGGCAGGGTGGGGAACTGGTCGTCGGCGCACTTGGTTTCCTGCATCGCCAGTACGTCGACGTCGGCGCGGCGCAACCAGTCGAGCACGCGATCCAGGCGGGTGCGAATCGAATTGACATTCCACGTTGCCAATCGCAAGCGCGGCGTCCCGCCATCAGCCACCTTGGGCATGGCGCGACCATAACCGTGGCTGCACAGTCACGTAACGGCTGAGATGGTGCAGCGTGAATCCGAGCGATTCAATGACGTTGCCGGCGAGCGTGACCTCGTCGCTGAGGCGGATATAGCCGCGGGTTGCCCCGCGACTGGCGCCCCAGGACAGCAGCGCCGCGCACAGCGCCGGGGCGTGCCGGCCAGTCACGATGCGCGGCGCCGACAAGCCGACCCATCGCGTGCCGTCGGGTGCATCGGTCACCGCGGCGCGACCGACCGCCGCATCCGGGTATCTGCCGAACGCGAGCTCTCCGTCGAGGATGGCGGTCAGCACGTCGAGGGGCACCTGGCGGTCATAGAGCCGCAGCCACTCGTCGTCCGGGCGGGCCGCCAGTAACACCGACGGGTCGAGATCCGTTACGCGCACGTCGCGCACCAGCATCCGGCGCCGGTGTTCACCTCCGGGCAGCCGCGTCAGGCGGTCGGGGACGGCCAGCCGCGGCGTCAGGCCGCGTCGGCTATACCAGTCCACGATCGCCGGGATGGCACCGGCGGTAGCCGAAACATCGAGTGGCACAGCCGAATTAGCGGCCAACGTGACGCCGTGCCCGGCGCGCACCAGCCAGCCGTCCAGCCAGGACTGCTCGGCGCCGGGCCACGCCAACGCCGCGGCATGCTCGAGCGCGCGGATCTGCGAGGTGCGCACCGGCGCATCCGTCAACACCCGCAGCGCCACTGCGTCGGCGGGCGCGAATTGCACCACCGCGCCGGTTTTCGTGCGAACCCGCACCACCGGGTCGATCTGCAGCAGGTGGCCGACCGCGTCGGTCAGCGGCGGCACCGACCCGGGAGGCCGGCGGTAGCGCACCGTCACCCGCGTCCCCAGATCAGGCCAGGAAAGCATCAGTGACCGAACGGGTCGGGCCCCTCACCCGGTGTCCACGAAAGTCCCGGCACACCCCAGCCGTGCGCTTTGACCGCCCGCTTGGCGGCGCGGGCGTGCCGGCCGACCAAACGGTCGAGATACAAGAACCCGTCGAGGTGTCCAGTCTCGTGCTGCAGCATCCGCGCGAACAGTCCGGTGCCTTCCACCGTTACCGGATTGCCGTCGGCGTCGAGTCCGGTGACCCGCGCCCATTTCGCGCGTCCGGTCGGAAACGACTCCCCGGGTACCGACAGGCAACCTTCGTCGTCGTTATCGGGATCGGGCATTGTCTCGGGTATTTCGGATGTTTCGAGCACCGGGTTGACGATCACGCCGCGGCGGCGGGCGGATTTCCCACGCTCATCGGGGCAGTCGTAGACGAACACTCGCAGCCCGACGCCAATTTGGTTGGCGGCCAAGCCCACCCCGTAGGCAGCCTCCATCGTGTCGTACAAGGTGGTGATCAATTCCGGCAGATCGGCGGGCAGCGAGCCGTCGGGGCCGACCCGCACCGGGCTGGTCGGGGTATGCAGGACAGGATCTCCCACGATGCGAATGGGTACGACGGCCATGGTGGGCAAGCCTAGGCCGGGCGACGATGCGCGCCGCAAAGCGGCGGGAGGAGGAGCACGGCGATCCAGCTTAAGCCTGGAGAAGTGACCCGACTCGCGGGCCTGGGTTACCGGCCAACAGTTGAGGGCGTGGTTGAATATCGCCGAAGCATGCCACTTCATAAAGACATTCAAGCCATTTGGGAATTCGCCGGAAGGGTCCAGGGGAAGCGATATGGACAGCGCCATGGCGCGGGCAAATCGATCGGGGGACGACTCCGAAATCGCCGATGGCCTGACCCGCCGCGAACATGACATCTTGGCATTCGAACGCCAATGGTGGAAATACGCGGGGGCCAAAGAAGAAGCCATCAAAGCGTTGTTCTCGATGTCAGCGACACGCTATTACCAAGTTCTCAACGCCCTGCTCGACCGGCCTGAGGCGTTGGCGGCCGACCCAATGCTGGTGAAACGGCTGCGGCGGCTGCGCGCCAGTCGGCAGAAGGCCCGCGCCGCGCGGCGGCTGGGTTTCGAGGTCACCTGAATCTGCACCTGCATTTGCGCCGTTTCGGGCACCGCTGGCTACAGTTGGCTCGATGAACGAACGCGTTCCGGACTCCTCAGGATTACCTCTGCGCGCCATGGTGATGGTGCTGCTGTTTCTGGGTGTGATCTTCCTGCTGGTCGGGTTGCAGGCGATGGGTTCTGGCGGGAGCTCTGATGACGACGACTCGACCTCGGTGACCACTGTGACGACGAGCACGCCGGCCCCGGCCAAGGGTGCATCGGCCGTGCACCGCTCCGATGTGCGGGTCTACAACATCTCCGGACAGGAAGGTGTGGCCGGTCGCACCGCCGACCAGCTAAAAAGCGCAGGCTTCAACGTCACCGAGGTCGGCAATCTCGCACTGCCCGACGTGGGAGCCACCACGGTGTACTTCAGCAACGCCGCGGGCGAGCGCGACACCGCCGACGCCGTCGGCAAGCAGTTGAATGCGCCGGTCAAGCCGCGTATCCCGGCCGTTGTGGACCAGCCGCCCGGCGTCATCGTGGCGGTCGCGGGCTAACCACATCCGGGCCGGCAAGGCGATAGGCTCTGGCTATGGTCAAGCCCGCGAAAACCCGCGCAGTTGCTGCCGCAACGACGTTCGGGGCGCTCGCTGTCCCGGCCGCGCTGCTGGGCGCGTGCACCCCGAACCAACCCCCGGCGAGCACACCGGGCACCACTCCGTCGGTGTGGACGGGATCACCCGCGCCGCCGAAAACGCCGCCGGAAGGGGGACCGGTGCCGCCGGAGAGCATCACCACTCACCTGCGGGCCCCCGACGGTACCCAGGTCGCGACCGCGACGTTCGAATTCGACCCCGGCTACGTGACCATCACCGTGCGCACCACCGGGCTGGGCCAGTTGACTCCTGGATTCCACGGCCTGCACATCCACTCGGTGGGAAAGTGCGAGGCGCAGTCGGTTGCACCCACTGGCGGTCCGCCGGGCGACTTCCTGTCCGCCGGCGGGCATTTCCAGGCTCCCGGGCACACCGGGTCCCCGGAAAGTGGTGACCTCACGTCGCTGCAGGTACGTAAGGACGGGGCGGCGTTATTGGTGACCACCACCGACGCGTTCACCAAGCAGGACCTGGTCTCCGGCGCTAAGACGGCGATCATCATTCACGCCGGCCCCGACAACTTCGCCAACATTCCGGCGGAGCGCTACACACAGGTCAATGGCACCCCCGGTCCCGATCCCATGACCATGTCCACCGGCGACGCCGGCAAGCGGGTGGCGTGCGGTGTCATCGGTTCCGGCTAGCCTGCCGGCCAGCAGGGCAGCCGCCCGCATCGATTTTGCCGGGTCACCCCGGCCGACGGTGGGTGTGGAATGGGAGTTCGCGCTCGTCGACGCGCAGACCCGAGACCTGAGCAACGAAGCCACCGCGGTCATCGCCGAAATCGGCGAAAACCCAAGAGTTCACAAGGAATTGCTGCGCAACACCGTCGAAATCGTCAGCGGGATCTGCGACTGCACTGGACAAGCGATGGAAGACCTGCGCTGCACCTTGCGAACCGCCCGCAAGATCGTGCGCGACCGCGGCATGGAGCTGTTCTGCGCGGGCGCTCACCCCTTCGCCCGGTGGTCCGCTCAGAAGCTCACCGACGCACCTCGCTACGCCGAGCTGATCAAGCGCACCCAGTGGTGGGGCCGGCAGATGCTGATCTGGGGGGTGCACGTCCACGTCGGAATCTCCTCGGCGCACAAGGTGATGCCGATCATGACGGCGCTGCTGCAGTACTACCCGCATCTGTTGGCGCTGTCGGCGTCCTCGCCCTGGTGGGGCGGCGAGGACACCGGGTATGCCAGCAACCGGGCGATGATGTTTCAGCAGCTGCCCACCGCCGGTCTGCCGTTTCACTTTCAAAAGTGGGCCGAGTTCGAAGGCTTTGTCTACGACCAGAAGAAGACCGGAATCATCGACCATATGGACGAAATCCGGTGGGACATCAGGCCCTCACCCCATAAGGGCACACTCGAGGTGCGCGTCTGCGACGGGGTGCCCAACTTGCGTGAGCTGGCGGCGTTGGTGGCGTTGACCCACTGTCTGGTGGTCGATTTGGACCGCAGGCTCGAAGCCGGCGAGACGCTGCCCAACATGCCGCCCTGGCATGTGCAAGAAAACAAGTGGCGCGCTGCCCGCTACGGCCTGGACGCGATCATCATCCTCGACGCCAACAGCAACGAACGCCTGGTCACCGACGACCTGATGGACGTGCTCAACCGCTTGGAGCCGGTGGCCAAGTCGTTGCACTGCGCCGACGAGCTGGCCGCCGTCGCCGACATCCCCCGGTTGGGCGCCTCTTATCAGCGGCAGCGCCGGGTGGCCGAGGAGCACGACGGTGACTTGCGCGGGGTCGTCGACGCGCTGATCGGCGAGCTGGACATCTGATGGCGGGTGGTACGGAACCTGTTGAGGTGCCGATGTTTCCGCTGGAATCGGCGCTCCTGCCGGGCGATGACCTGCCGTTGCGGATCTTCGAGCCGCGCTACGCCGCGCTGGTGCGTGACTGCATGCGCGAAACCGATCCGCGCTTCGGCGTGGTGCTGATCTCCCGCGGCCGCGAGGTCGGCGGCGGAGACACCCGCTGCGACGTCGGCGCGCTGGCCGGCATTGTGCAGTGCCTAGATTTGGGCGCCGGTCGCTACGGTCTGCGGTGCCGGGTGGGTGAGCGGATCCGGGTGCGCGAATGGCTGCCCGACGACCCCTACCCGCGGGCCATCGTGCAGATCTGGCCCGACGAGCCGGGTGATCCGGTCAGCGAGAACCAATTGCATGAGCTCGAAGATCGGGTGGTGGCGTTGTTCGAACGTGTCGCCGCTGCCCGTGGGGCTCGGCTGCCAGACCGCGAGACGGTATTGGCCTATGGACCGGATGCGTCGGGCGATGCCGGGAAGCGCCTCTATGCCCTGGCATCCCGACTGCCGATCGGCCCAGCCGACCGACACGCCATCCTGGCCGCGCCCTCAGCTGCGGAGCGGTTCGCGGCGCTGGGCGAAGCCGTCGACTCCGTCACGGCGATGGTGGAGTTTCAGCTGTCCGAGTAGCTGGGGGCGCTAGACCGGCAGTCGGCCTTCGATGAACACACTGCGCGGGGCGGCGTCGTCGGGGTCGCCGTCGGGTGAGCGGCCGTAGCGCTCCATCAGGTCCAGTGCCTCGATCGCCGTTACCTGCCAACCGCGTTGCGTCAGCCACTCGGTCAGCTCGGTGCGCTCCTCGATGAACCACAAGTCTTGCGCCGGCTGCATGTCACTGGACTCACGCAGGCGACGCATCTTCTCGCTGCGGCGCTCCAGATACTCGGAGTCGAAGAAGCTGGCGCTGAACGTGTCGACCGCCACCCGGCTGCCCGGCGCAGCGAGACCGGCGACCCGCTCGAACATCAGATCCTGGTCCGCCGCCGACACATACGGGATCAGCCCTTCCGCGCACCACGCGGTCGCTGCCGACGGGTCAAAACCCCCCTCACGCAACGCCTTCGGCCAGTCGTGCCGTAGATCCACCGGGACCGACACGTAGCCGATGGCGGGTCGGGCGCCGCGTCTGGTCAACGTGTCGGACTTGAACTGCAGCACCGTGGGCTGATCGATCTCGTATACGACAGTGCCGCCCACCCACGGCAGCCGCCAGGCGCGGCTATCCAGGCCCGCGCCCAGGATGACCACCTGCTGGATGCCGTTGGCGCCGGCGGCGATGAAGTACTCGTCAAACCACTTGGTCCGCGCCGCAGCGTAGCCGCCGAGCGCCCGTAGCCGCTCGGCCATCGGCCCTGATGACGGAGCTTGCCAACCCCGTTCGGTGGCAGCATCGACGAACCATTGCGCGTAAGGGTCGGTGAACAGCGGGCATTCGCATTCGGACTCCGCGGCCCGCGCGATCGCCACGCCCAGCGCTGTGGCACCGACGCTTTCGGTGATGTCCCAGCTATCGCTCTCAGGTCTGGTCATGACTACTCGGCAGTCTACCGTCCGCGCGGATGGCGGTTGTCGCAGCCGAATGTCGGGTTAAACCAGATATCAATGTCAAGCATTGCGGGACAAGCCATTTCGCATCGCCGCCCGGGCGCTGCGCTGCATCAGCCGAGGTGCAATGATCCGGTGCAGCGGGCCAACCACCGCCCAAACCGTTCGGGCGGCGACTTTGTGGTGATAGTGCAGGCGGGTAGTGAGTACCGCGCGGCCGTCCTCACGTCGCAGCGTCAGCTGGCCACGCATGAGTGGCCCGTCCGCCGCTAGCTCAACCTCATCGTCATCCGAACCCATGACGGCCCAGCCGATGAGATGCGCCGGCGAGGCATGCGGCCCCAACCGAAGTCGCAGGACGTGCCGGTGGATCCACAACACGAGACGTCCAAGTAGACGCGGTGTGTTCACCAGCGCGTCACGGAATGCTTGGTCGGCAGTGCGCACGTCGCCGGGAACGATCGGGGCGGCGAACACGTCGGTGTAATCGACCCCAGCCTCGCCGCTCTGTTCGGCCAGCGCTGCTGCCGCAATGCGTTTGAGCGTCCACCGCACCATGACCCGGTGGCCACCGGTGCCGATGACGAGGGCGCGATAGATCGTGCCGCGCAGGCCGGGAAATTTCGCCCAGGTCGCCGAACGCACGCGGGTCCGGTCGGGCCCGTCGGAATCCAACTCGAACACCCACCGGTAGACCGCGAACGGGTGGCGGCCCTTCATCGCGAACCGCTCGGGCGGTCGCGCTTCGTCGAGGACGAATCCGATCGGCACGGTGGCCGGATCACGCGGATCGCGGCACAGCACCCGCAACAACGCCGACCACGTTTCGGCCGGAGACGCGGGCACGGATATGGCATGCTCATCAATATAGGGTAATCGTTCCATATAGAAGGACCGTACTAGATCATGGCCCCGCCGCGGAAGCACCAAACCGATGTGATCCTCGACGCAACCCGTGCCCTGGTGCTCGCCGAAGGACCGCGCGCGGCGAGCGTCGCGGCGATTGCGAAAGCCAGCGGAGCACCGGCCGGGACGCTGTATCACCGGTTCGGCAACCGCAACGGCATCCTGACGGCGGCCTGGCTTCGCGCACTCGAGCGCTTTCAGGCCCGGGCGATGGCCGCAACCGGCGACACCGCCCTGGAGGCCGCCGTGGCGATGGCCGTGGCGGCGGTGCGCTTCATGCGCGAGTTTCCCGAGGACGCCCGGCTGCTGTTGACCATTCGGCCGGGCGATCTGCTCGACGGCGAACCCGACGCGGCGTTTCAGCAAACTCTTGCCGCCAGGAATGCGCCGCTGTTGGAGCGGGTGCGAGCTTTCGCGGAGGAGCTGTATGGCCGCAGCGATCCCCGCTGCGTCTACGCCGTCGCCCGGGCGGTCGCCGATCTGCCCTATGCCGTCGTGCGCCGCCACGCCTACGACGACCCGATGCCCACTTGGTTGGAGGACGACCTCGCCGCGGCGGCGCGCGCGCTTCTGGTGAGCTACGGCGAGCCCGCGAAGGCGCGCAGCGCCTCCAGCTGACGCGGATCCAATGAGGGCCGGACCTTTTCCCGCGCGGCGGCGACGTCGGCGGCGGTGACGTCGGCGGCGTCGATGGAGCGTCGCATCGCGGCGAGCGCGGCCTCCCGCAGCAAGGCCACACAGTCCGCGGCGCTATAGCCATCGAGCTCGGCGGCCAGCGCGTCGATGTCGACCTCGGCGGCCAGTGGAATCGACTTGCCTGCGGTGCGCAGGATGTCGCGGCGCGCCGCGGTATCCGGCGGCTCGACGAACACCAGCCGCTCCAGGCGTCCGGGTCGCAGCAGCGCGGGGTCGATCAGCTCGGGCCGGTTGGTGGCGCCCAGCACCACGACGTCGCGCAGCGGATCGATGCCGTCGAGCTCGGTCAGCAGCGAGGCCACCACCCGGTCGGCGACACCGCTGTCGAAGCTTTGGCCCCGTCGCGGCGCCAAGGCGTCGATCTCGTCGAGGAACACCAGCGAGGGCGCCGAGTCGCGGGCCCGTCGAAACAGTTCGCGCACCGCCTTTTCCGAGGCGCCCACCCACTTGTCCATCAGCTCGGAGCCTTTGACGGCGTGCACGGACAGTTGCCCGGTGCTGGCCAGTGCGCGCACCAGAAATGTCTTGCCGCAGCCCGGTGGGCCGTAGAGCAGCACTCCGCGCGGCGGTTCGACGCCGAGCCGGGCGAATGTGTCGGGGTGCTGCAGCGGCCACAGCATCGCCTCGGTCAACGCCTGCTTGGTGGCGGCCATGTCGCCGACGTCGTCGAGCGTGATACTGCCGACCGGCACCTCTTCGGCCGCCGAGCGTGACAGCGGCCGGATCACTTGCAAGGCGCCGAGCAGGTCGTCTTGGGTCAGGGCCGGTGGTTTACCGTCGGCGCTGGCTCGCGCCGCTGCCCGCAGCGCGGCCTCACGAACCACTGCGGCCAGGTCGGCCACAACGAACCCCGTTGTGCGGCTGGCAATTTCGTCGAAGTCGAGGTTGCTCGTGGGAACCGACTGCAGCAGGGCTTGCAGCTGTGCGGCGCGGGTGGCGGCGTCGGGCAACGCAACCACGAGTTCTCGGTCGCACAGATCGGGCGCCCGCAGCCGGGCGTCGAGGCGATCCGGTATCGCCGAGGTTGCGATGAAGGCGACACCGTCGCTGGCAACCGCCGCGCGCAGTTCCGCGAGGATCAGGGTGGCCACCGGCTCGGAGGTGGCCGGCAGCAGCGCGTCGATGTCGGTGATCAACAACACCCCGCCGCCGTCGCGGACTGCTGCGGCCGCGGACGTCACCGCTTTGAGCCGGTCTTCGGCGGCCAGCGCGCCGACCTCCGGGCCGTCGAGCTCCACCAGCCGACGACCGCCGCAGACCGCGCGCACCAGGGTCGCCTTGCCGACGCCCGCGGGACCGGACACCAGCACCCCCAGCCGGGCGTCCGCGCCCAGGGTTTGCAGCAGGTGCGGCTCGTCGAGCGCGAGCTTGAGCCACTCGGTCAGCTTGGCGGCCTGTGCGTGCATGCCCTTGAGGTCGTCGACGCCGACGGGGCGGACGGGCGGTTCTCGAGCGGCTTGGCGGACACCGGTTCCCCAGGTCACCGACGAGTTGGGCTGCACGCTCACCGGCCCGGCCGGGTCGACGCCGGTGACGGTCAGCAGCTCGGAGGTCCAGCTGATCCCGACCGCAGCCGCCAGCGCAGTGGCAGCCGCTCGGCTGCCGGCAGAAGCCGACGTTCCTGGCCCCAGATCGCGGGGAAGCAGCGATACCGCGTCGCCGACGGTAAGCACCTTGCCCAGTAGGGCTTGCCGCAGAGTGGCCGGCGCGACGGACTGGGTGGTCAGCGGTGAGCCGCTCAGCGTCACCGACCGTGCGCCATACACCGTGACCGCGGCGACGATCACCGGCATGCCCTCGAGCAGGCCGGCGTTCGACAGCGTCAGGTCGTCGAGCAGGATCGTGCCGACCGGGGTGTCTGCCCCCGCCATGCCGGCGACCGCCGCGGTGGTCCGCGACCCGGTCAGCGACACCGCATCCCATTCCCGAATGCCAAGGGCAGCAATGGCTTTCGGGTGCAACCGGACCACGCCGCGGCGGGAGTCGACCGGCGAGGTGTTCAGCCGGGCGGTGAGGGTCAGCTGTGGGGGCGTCATGTCCGGCCGGCTGGCTTGCGCAAACCCAGCCGGGCCATCGAGCGGCGGTTGGGCTGGGCCCGGCGGATCGCCCGCCGCACAGCGCGCCGCTGCTTGGGTCGCTCGCCCCACACCTCGGGGTGCTCGGCAAGCCAGCGGTGGCTGCGGACAGAGAACGGGATGTGGCACAGGTAGGCGGCGATGGCCAGCATGACCAGGACGTACGGAAACAGAAACGCCACAGCCGCGACAATCGCCAACACCGCCAGCAGCAGCGCGGCCAAGTTCGGCGGCACCGCAACCGCGTGCATCTTCTTCATCGGAATCCGGCTGACCACCAGCAGGGAACACGCCGCCACCCAGGCACAGACAAACCACGGGGAACTCCACCAGCCGCTGCCGCACTGCAGTTTGGCGGCCAGCGGTCCGAGCACCGCGATCGCGCCGGCCGGGGCGGGCA
>NZ_CAXUCH010000116.1:12435-13432 GCF_964249325.1 uncultured Mycobacterium sp.
CATGCCGACAAAGAACTCCCGGGTATAGGCCGGCAGGGTGGCATCGTCAAGCAACGCGTTGAACCGCGCCAACCGCAGCACGATCGACACCGCATACAGCAGCACCACTATCCAGCCCGCGGGCGAGGCCGACAGCAGCGACGCGTAGACCACCATCACGGGCGCCACGCCGAAGTTCACCGCATCGGCCAGCGAGTCGATCTCCTCACCCATCCGCGACTCGGCGTCGAAGAAGCGCGCCACCCGCCCGTCCAGCCCGTCAAGGATGGCGGCCGCCGCGATCAGCGCCATCGCGGCGTGCGGCTGACCTTCCAGCGCGAACCGAATCGAAGTCAGACCCGCGCAGACGGCCAGCACGCTCATCGAGCTCGGCAGGATGCGCAGGTTGACCGATGGCCTGCCGCGGGGTCTGGCGGTGATCACAGCTCGGCCAGCACGGTTTCACCCGCGAGTGCCCGCTGCCCGACACTGACCAGCGGCTCGGCTCCCGCGGGCAGGTAGGTGTCCAGCCGCGAACCGAACCGAATCAAGCCGTAGGTGTCGCCGATCGACAGTTTGTCGCCGGCCTGCGCGTCGCACACGATGCGCCGCGCCAGCAGCCCAGCGATCTGCACGACGACGATCTGCGCACCGTTTTCGGTGCGGAGAAGCATGCTGGTGCGCTCGTTGTGTTCGCTGGCCGCGGCCAGGTCGGCCGAGCCGAAGCGGCCCGGCCGGTGTTGCACGCTGACCACCTCGCCGCTGACCGGTGCCCGCTGCACGTGGGCGTCGAGCAGCGACAGGAAGATGCTGACCCGGGGCAACGGCGCGTCGCCTAGGCCGAGTTCGGCGGGCGGGGCCGCCGCGTCGACCACGCAGATCAACCCGTCGGCGGGTGCGACGACAACACGGGGCCTGCTGGGCGGCACCCGCGGCGGATGCCGGAAGAATCCCGCGCAGGCGCCCGCGGTCAGCAGCCCGGCCAGGCGCGCCCAGCGGTAATTGCGTCCCGCCACGG
>NZ_CAXUCH010000117.1:0-13292 GCF_964249325.1 uncultured Mycobacterium sp.
CGGTCGGCAGCGCGTGAGTAGGCCAGGACTCATCGACCCTGTGGTCTTGCGGCCCAGGGGAATAGGCGCCTACCGACGAGGCATATACCAGCGTGCCCACACCGGCACGGGCGGCGGCGTCAAAGACGCGCATGCTGCCCAGGACGTTGTTGCGCCAGGTCGCCAGCTCGTCGCGGGTGGGCTGGAAAATCCAGGCCAGTTGGACGACGGCGTCAGCGCCGTGAAACTGTGTTTCAAGGTCGTCATGGCAAACGTCAGCCTGAATCCAGGTCGTCTTTGGCGGCTGCCATTGCGGCCGACGACGGGCGACGCCGACGATGGTGTCGATCTGTTCATCGGCCGCAAGTACCTCCACGAGGCTGGTACCGATGTTGCCGGTGGCACCGACAACGACCACTCGCATCGCAAGACGCCTTTCGCCGATCCTCGGCCCTGGGTACCCGCTGCCGAACGGTGGTACTCGGACGGCATCTTCGCCAAGACCGAATGCGCCACGAGAGACGTTTAAAGAATGCGCATCAGTGCAACGCAGAGTCGAGTAGCGCCCGGCACGTGGAGGAGGACAGCATGCTGTGGGTTGCGGTGGTGCTCCTCATCGGCGGCGTTGTGGTGTTCACCGCCGGGTTTGTACTCTTCGCGAACGGCGTTGGGGTGGCGCCGCACAACCGCACCCACAGTGATCCGACGGGAGTCAAGCGGGCCGCGTCGCGGGTGTCGTGGCGAGACCTTTTCCGACGCGTTCCCGGAAGCGTCAACGTCATGCTCAATAAGCAGGCGGCCCGCTCTGAGAAGTTGACGGCCTCCGGCTCGCTGTTGGTGCTGATCGGCGTTGTCGCGTTGGGTGTCGCTGTGCTGGCATTTGTCGCGGCACTTCTATGAGTTGTCCGCACACCCGGCGGCGGTCGCGATCCGGCCCGCCACGTCGGTTGCGACGGCCAAGGTGCGCGGGTCTTGGGCGGCCGAGTAGCGATCAGCGGTCGGGTCGTAGGTTGCGCCCGCGATCGAGCCATGGTCGGCGGCGAGCTCGACCACTTCGACCGGCCAGTGGTGCTGCTCGAGGAGCGAGGCGAAGGCCCGGCTCGCCGCTAGCGGGACCACGTCGTCGTCAATGCCGTGCAACAGGGTGAACGGTGGACGGTCGGAGTCGCCGGGCAGCTTGGCTTCGAGGTCTTCGCCGAAGATCGGGTCGGGGACCATGAACGCGCCGGCAAGGCATACGGTGTGGGCCAGCCGCACGCCGAGGTCTGGCGCGCGAATGGTCAACGCGGCCGCTGCCACCGCTCCCAGTGACCAGCCGACGAGCACGAGTCGTTCGGGATCGGCGGCGCGGTCTCGGGCGAACTGCACCGACCGCAGCAGATCGATACGTCCACCGTCTTCGGCGTGCGAGTTCCAGTCAGGCGCCACCACGCGGAGGCCGTTCCGGGCAACGAGATCAGCAAGTGGGCGCATCGCAGCGCGAGCGTCGGTCTGCTGGCCATGCCACATCAACACGGTCGTTTGCGCGGGGTCACCGAAAAGATCGACCAAGCGGCCGGGGGCGTACTCGACGGTCTCCATTCCCCAAGGTGGTCCGCGGTATGCAGCCCTGGTCAGGGCTTTGGCGGTTGTGCTCCGCCGTGCGCGCCGACGATAGCGTTGAGGATGTCCATCTGCGTTTTGACTTCTGCCGGGGACTTGCCGGGGTCGACGCTGGCGGCGTCGTTCTTCTGCCACGGCTGGCAGCCGTCTGTCTTGAACGTCTTGTCGGTCGGGTCAATCTGCACGACCTGAGGCTTCTTGCTCATAGCGTTGTCGACGATGTCGCTGCCGTTGGTCCGCTTCCAGTAGCAGGTATGGCCCTGCGCCGGTCCGGCGGACGTGTAGACGCCCGGCACGATGTCGGTTCCCACCGTAAAGGTGCCGTCATGGTCGATGGTGGTCTTGGGTCCAGGCGCTGCAGCCTGTGCCGGCGGTCCAGGCGGTCCAGGTGATCCAGAGGGTTGATGCGGTGCGGGCGTCGGGGTAGAAGGGTCGGCACTGACGACGCCGATGGACCCGGCGCAACCAAGGAGCACGGCGCCGGCGGCGATGATCGCTGCTTTCTTCAGCACCATGAAACAGCAGCGTACGCCGTAGCGGAGGCTGCTGCTATGCGGACCTGGTAAGCAGGGGCAGGAGGACGCGACGGCGCGTAGCGATGACGTCAGCGAAGTGCCGGAGCGCCTCGTGCACCGATTCCACGACTGGAAAAACGCCGTCCTCTTTGGTGATCCACAGGATCTGCAATACCGCACGACTTGGGACCAGCGCCCACTCGACTCCAGCGCGGCAGCATTCGTCATCGACGCGGTGCAATAACCAAACGGCTTGCGCAGCGAAGCAATCGACACCACTGAGGTCGAAGACAAAGGGATTGTCCTCGAGGACGAAGCGCCTGCTGTACTCGCTGACACGATCGACGTTTCCGGCGTCGACAGCACCGCTGATCGTCACCACGGTGGCCAAATGGCGACATTGGGTCCGGATCCGGGCCGCACCGCAGTCGAACACAGGGTTGCGGTAGCGCGGCGTGAGGTCCGCCACCGTACTAGTCGAAACGGTCATGCGACTACCTCACTTCTCAACGGCGTTGCCGATTCGCTGGGTCGAGCACGTCGTCAACCTGATTCGAACGGTATGCGCCGAATATAAGGTGACCGGCAGCAGTGCTTAATACTTTGCTAAGAAAGGACTTTCGCGTCCCGATTTCGCGATGCTAAGGGAGCCGCCGAACTGGGCCGGCGTAGCTCAGTGCGTGCTCATAAGTATCAAGGTTGTCCCGCGAGATTTTGGAGTGCACGGGACGCTCGAAAAGGAACCGCAGCACCGGGTTGTAAGCGTGATAGTCCTCATGAAAGGTGAGCACCGTGGTGCCGTCGGGTTGTTCCTCGAGCTCGTGGTAACCCTCCGCGCGCGACCACAGCGGCTTCCCGATTGCCACGTAGCGTGAGAGTTTGTTGAGCTTTGCCTCGGTCACGGTCTCGAACGACCGTCCCTTGCCGCCCGAGAACAAGTACTTGGGCACGGCGAAGACACAGGTACGGACCAAACCCTGACCGGCTTCGTCACCTTCGTGCAGAATCTCCATGCTGCCGGTGGGCCACTTGAGGATCCGCGGCCGCGGAGAGTTCGGCGGCGCCGGTGGGTGCAGCACGCGCCACACTTTTTCCGGCGGCGCGTCGACATGGAATCGCACTGTGTATGAGCGCATCAGTGTTCTCCCCAGGTATTCCAAAAGGTCACCGTCTCGGCGGGTGGCCGCGATGCGGGTCGAAACTGGCTGCCGATCGTGTAGGCAACGGGGAACAGCGCAGCCTGCGTGGCCGTTGCGGGTATGCCAAGCAGCTCGGCCACCTGCCGCTCCTTGGCCAAATGCATTGTGGTCCAAACGGATCCCAAGCCGCGTGAGCGAAGGGCGAGCAAGAAGCTCCAGGCGGCCGGGATGATTGACGCCCACGCCGATGCGGCAACCAGCCGGTCGCTTTCATCGAAGCGACGCTGCAGACACGGAATGACGTGGACGGGCACTTGGGCCAGCGTCTCGGTGAGGGCTTGGGCGCTCCGATAGACGCGCCGGGTCTGTGGATCTGTCTCGGTGGCCGCGGCATGGGGGAGGTACTGGGCGCCGATGCTTCGGTAGATCTCGGCGATGGCGGCGCGCTTGTCGGCATCAGTGATCACCAGCCAACGCCAGTCCTGGGCGTTGCTTGCCGTCGGCGCCTGCATCGCCAGCCGCACGCACTCAAGGATCACCTCACGCGCGACAGGCCTGGTCACGTCGAGGCGCTTGCGCACCGCCCGGGTGGTGGTGAGCAATTCGTCGACCGAGGCGATGTCCACCGGTCGCTCAGACGTCGATCGCGCAGGACTGGTCGATGCCGAGCACCGTCAACGTGCGACCGAGACCGAGGAACACCGCAATGCACAGCGTGAGGTCGAGGATTTCTGCATCGGTGAACAGCCCTCGCATCCGTGCGATGAACGCGTCCTCGATCGAGGGATGGTCAGTGGCAAAACGCTCGGCGTATTCGATGGCAAGGCGTTGCCGCGGCGTATAGCCAGGGTAGGTGGCATATGCCGCGACGTGCTGGTAAAGCTCAGGGGCGAGGCCGGCCTGTAGCACCGATGGTGCGCGAAAGTCCGAGCAGGCAATGCAGTCGTTGATCTGCGCGATACGCATCCTGGCCAGTTCGCGTTCCTCCGGCGGCAGGATGCTTTGCTGGTAGGAACCCTTGATCATCCGCTGCACCATCCCGCCAAGCTCCGGTCGCAGCGTCCAGACCATCGCGGCCTCGCCGCCGGGACCGTCAGGGACTTCGATCCGCGCCATGGGCGACTTCCTGCAGGTGAACTGGGTGCCGTCTGAGCAAATCAGATTCGCGCCGTCGCTGTCTAGATCTGTGTGCGTTGCCGAACGGCCGTGGACAGAGCGAGCCAGGCGGAATAGCGTGCGGGAAGCGCGGCACGCAGCGGGCGCCGCCGCTTTGGGAGGTCTCGGCATGCTGTTCATGCACGAGGTGCACAAGGTGCGTGGCCGCGCCGAAGACGAGTTCGAGGCTGCCTTCCGCGAAGCCTGGATGCCAGTGCTGGGCGCCGGCGACGAGGCCCGGTTGTTGTGGTACGCCAACCACGCCCACGGCAGCGGCCCCTCCTACACCGTCGTCACCGTCACCGCCGTTCGCGACGGAACGGCCTGGGAGCACCTGGCACTGCGGGTACAGACAGGCGATCTGCGGCAATGGATGCGCAAGCTCGACGAACTCCGCTACGACGTCGAAGCCAAGCTGCTGATGCCGCTGCCGTGGTCGCCACTGCAAGACGTGCTGTTCGAGCAGGTTCCGGTCGATGGCCGCCAGCATGAGCTGACGCTCTACATGGAAGACACCATGTGGCCCTTCGCAGATAAATTCAGCGAATACATCGACCGCTGCGGTGAGGTGTACGCCAAGAGCCTCGACCGGCCGGCGGCCATGCTCACCATCGAAGCTGCCTTCCGGCCGGCCCTGGGCAGTCACCTGCGCCGGGAGGTAGCGCTGATGCAGCGCATCAACCAGCCCGACGCCCTGCTTAAGCTAATCCGCACCGAGATTCCGCCGGAGCAGCGCGCTCCGGGGACCTGGATGCACGACGCGCTCGACCTTCGCGATCAGTGGACCAGCCGACTGCTGCGGACCTCGTCGTGGTCGCCCCTGTACTGAGCGCATGAACATCGGCACAATCCTCGAGGCCGCCGCGGTCGGCGATCCCAACCGCCCTGCGCTGATCGTGCGTGGTCGCGTCGTTAGCTACAGCAAGCTGGCAACCGCGGTGGACCGATGCGCGGCCGCCCTGGCCGCAAACGGGTTGGCCGGCAAACGCGTTGCGGTCGTCGACGCTGGAAGCCTGGTGTCGATAGCGACAGTGGTGGGTGCGGCGCGGATCGGCGCTTCGGCCGCGCTGATGAACCCCGCCCTGAGACCGCCGGAGCTGCGGATGCTGCTGGAACATGCCGGGTGCGCCGATGTCGGTGTTGCTGGGGAGGCCTACGCGGATCGGCTGTGTCAAGCGGGTGCGGTTAAGGCGTTGGCTGCCTCAGATCTGTTGGGTGACAGTCAGCTTGACACGCCGCTGGCCGCCGAAAACGTCGACGATCGTGACGCTTTGGTGTTATTCACCAGCGGCACGACCGGGCTGCCGAAGGCGATCGGCATCAGCCACGCACAGTTGAGTGCACGGATCACCGGATTCAGCACGGCTTTTCGGCCCGACGCGGCACCCACAGTCAGCATCATGTGCGTGCCGTTCTTCCACGTCGGCGGCGCGCTGGGCCTGCTCGACAGCCTGTACTCGGGCAATACGTCGGTGGTGCAGGACCGATTCGACGCCGGAGAATGGTTGCGCCTAGTGCAAAAGCATCGGGTGAGCACCGCGTTTCTGGTGCCAACAATGCTGCAGCGGATCCTCGATCATCCCGATTTCGCCCGCTCCGACCTCAGCTCACTCGTCGCGATCGCCTACGGGGCGGCCGCTGCGCCCGTCGCGCTGGTGCACAGAGCCATGGCGGCACTGCCGAACGTGGCTTTTGCCAACGTCTTTGGCCAGACCGAGACCCTGGGCGCCTACACCACGCTGTCGCCCGAGGATCATCGCGACCCCAATCGGGTGGGATCGGTAGGCCGGCCACTGCCCGGGGTTGAAGTGCGGGTGGTCGACCCGGACACGGGCTCGCACGTCGAACCGGGAAATGTCGGCGAACTCTGGGTCAACACCAGCCAGAACGTGACCGGCGGCTGGCTGCATACCGGTGACCTTGCCCGCCAAGACCGCGACGGCTACATCTATCCCGAGGGCCGGCTGACCGACACGATCAACCGCGGGGGAGAGAAGTTCGGGCCGATCGAGGTCGAGGACGCAATCCGCAGCCATCCCGCGGTCCGCGACGTGGCGGTGGCTGGGATCGCCGACGACGAGATGGGCCAGCGGGTCGGGGCCGCGGTGGTGGCGCGAACGCCTGTCACTCTCGAAGAACTGCGCTCGCATTGCCGTGAGCTGCTCGCCTATTTCAAGCTGCCCGAACGGCTGGCGATCGTCGACCACATTCCCTACAGCGAAACCGGCAAGGTCAACCGCCGCCAGCTCGCCGTGTTGATCGCAGACGGACCCTGAACCCGAGAGGAGTCGCCGTGCTGTTCCTTCACGAAACCCATCGGGTGATCGGCGCGCGCGAAGAAGATTTCGAGGCGGCCTACCGGGACGGCTGGATGCCCACATTGGCCGAGGGCGACGATGCACGGCTGCTTTGGTACACCAACCACGCCCACGGCTCTGGGGTGTCCTACAACGTCGTCACCATCACCGCCATCACCGATGGCGCGGCGTGGGAGAACCTGGCCCGCCGCGCCGACTCCGGGGATCTGGCGCCATGGATGCGCGAGCTGGACACCCTGCGCCACGAAGTGACCGGCAAGATTGTGCTGCCGGTCGAGTGGTCACCGCTGCAGCAGGTGGACTTAGCGAGCGTGCCCACCGACGGTGCTATGCACCCGTTGAGCTTGTTCATGGAGGACACCGGCTGGCCCTACGCTCCACTGGACGACTACATCCGCTCCTGGGATGAGATCTACTACCGACCGCTCTCCCAGGCGCCGGCGGGTATGCGGCTGCTCGACATCCAAGCGTGCTTCCAGGTGGCACACGGCAGCTACAAACGCCGCGAGGCCATGCTGTGGCAGAAAATCGACCCGTCTAACGACTATGCGGCGCTCGTGCACCTGCTGACCACTGACCTGCCGTCGGAACGGCGAGGGCCGGGCAGCTACATGTTCGAGGCCTTGAAGTACCGCGACCAGTGGGAGAGCCGGCTGCTGCGGACTTCGGCGTGGTCGCCGCTGTACTGAGCGCGGGTATCGCCATCGAAAAGTTTCCGATTGGGCAAGCGGCGACGCTGCGCGAGCTGGAGGAAGACCCGCACCCGCTGCTGGCACGGCTGCGGGCAACCGAGCCGGTGACGTGGCTCGCCGCGCTGGGCGGCTGGCTGGTCACTCGGTACGCGCTTGCGGTGCGGGTGGTGCGCGATCCCGCCACCTTCACCGTCGACGATCCCCGGTTTTCCACGTCCCGGGTGGTAGGTCCGAGCATGCTCTCGCTCGACGGCGTCGCCCACGTGCGTCACCGTGACGCTTTCGCGCGACCATTTCACCCGGCGCGTGTCCGCGAGCGGTTCACCCCATTGATCGAGGCGCACACCGATCGGCTGATCTCCGCGATGCAACCGGCAGGCCGCGCGGACTTGCGCCGGCAGTTCGCCGGTCCCCTCGCCGTCGCAATCGCCACCGAAGCGCTGGGCCTGCGAGGCGTCGACACCGATGCGGTGTTGAGGTGGTATGCGGCGATCGTGGCTGCGGTGTCGGAGGCAACGGGCGGGCGACCGGTGAACGCGGCCGCGGCAGACGCGTTCGGCCAGCTGCGCTCCGTCGTGCTGGCGGCCCTCGACGACTCCTGCTCACTGCTGGCGCAGGCGGCAAGGACGCCGAACGGTCTTTTCCCCGACGAGGTGGCGTCGAACGCGGCGGTGCTGATGTTCGGTGGTGTCGACACCACCGAAGGCATGATCCTCAACGCGGTCTGGCATTTGCTTGCTGACAGCGAGGCATTGGCTGGAGTGCGCGCGCGAAGTGATCTCTTGCCCAACGCAATCGAGGAATCGATCCGCCTCGAGCCGGCCGCCGCCTCCGTCGACCGATATGCCACCTGCGACGTCGAGTTGGCGGATGCGCACATTCAGCGCGGTGATCTGGTGGTCGTATCGCTTGCCGGGGCCAACCGCGATCCGAGTGTGTTCGCCGAGCCCGACCGGTTGGACATCAACCGGGCCAATGCTCGGCTCCATCTGGCTTTCGCTCAGGGACCGCATTTCTGCCTAGGCGCTCAGCTCGCCAGAACCGAAACCACGATCGCGGTCGCTCGACTCCTGGATCGGCTTCCCGGCCTGCGCCTCGACGATGAGCAACCGAATGCGCCGCGCGGTTTGGTGTTTCGCAAACCGCCGGTTCTGCACGTGCGTTGGGCAGGCAGGAGGTGACCTCGGCGCTGCTGGAGTTGCTGGCCGGGCTGACCTCACCGCGCCTGTAGCGCAAGTTGCGGCTCACGATCCGGCGTCGGCTCGGGAACGGTTGTCGGTTCGCGCCACAGCCAGGCCGCGGTGCGAATCAGCACGGCGAGGAACACGAAGACGTAGGTGCCGGGAACGATGTCGTTCCAGACCCCGCCGGGCCGCAGCGAAAGCACGCTCGCCTCGCGGATGTCGCCGCCGGGCGCGGAGGTGAACCAGCCTGCGAGGAGAGCGGCCAACAGCCACAAGGTCCACCCCGCGTACCTGCTGCGCCGGATGTACGCCTGATACCCGAGGTGCACGATCAGCGGTGCGAACCATACCCAGTGATGGCTCCAGCTGAACGGCGAAACGGCAGCCGAAGCCATTCCAACCACCGCGATTCCCAGGACGGCATGGCCGTGCCGGTATGCGATCGCGGCGAGCGCCAGGGCAATAGCAGCCAGCCCAACGGATGCCCCGGTGGCCAGCACAGCGGGACAGTGAAGACGGTGCAGCAAGCCCTCCACAGTGGTATTGGAAAACGGATCGTGTGAAATCCGCCGGACGTCGTGGAAACCTCGTCGCAGCCAGTAGTAACCGGATTCCTTTGGTAGCACCGCGAATCCGACGACGACGGTAGCGGCGAATGTCGCGGTGGCCATCAGTGCGGCACGCAGGCGCCCGATCGCGGCCAGGTAGATGATGAACAAGGCCGGGGTCAACTTGATGCCGGCCGCCAGCCCGATTCCAATTCCGGCCCACTTGCGCTGAGCGGGCCCGAGCAGATCGGCGACGACGATCGCGAGGATGGCGATGTTGATCTGTCCGAGCTGCAGCGAAAGCCGAAACGGTTCCAGCCATGCGATAAGGCCCACCAACAGCGCGGTGATGCTCCACAATCCGTTCGCCGGGGTGACCTCAAGCGATTTGAGCATGCGCCATACCACATAGATCACCAGGACGCACATGACCAGCAACCACAACGCCTGAGCCGAGACCTCGACCATAAGGGCCAGTGGCAAAAAGCAGAGTGCGGCAAACGGCGGGTAAATAAACAGCAACTCTCTCGGATTGCCGGTCAATCCGATCGAATAAAGGTCCAGGCCCTCTCGCACCCGTATTGCACCAAAGCGGTATACCTGCAGGTCAACCTGCACAGCCTGCCGAGGCCAGTGCACGTACACCACGGCGTAGAGCAGTAACGCGACGACCAAGACCAACGGACCGCCCCAGCGAACCCACGGCGACACCATTCGGCGTGGTTCCACGGCAGTTGGTCGCTCGGTTGCCGGCGCAGACAAGCCCACGAGTCATCCAGGGTAGCGAGTGAAGCTGGCTTTCACCGATCGTGCCTTGGTATGCGCATAACCGCTAACCGACCCGACCGGCATGCGCCAGACCAGTAGGCCGATCGCAGGTCAATCCACGGTTGCTCGCAGACCAAGCACCGGCTGTCGGCCGCGACCATCGTTGAAGCCGGGACGCCAGGGCCAGCGTCCATGCTCGTCAGCCCAGACCAACTGCAACGCCCTCACCTCACTACCGCAAATGGCTGCGGCGCAATTCATCTGGGCATCCGGATGCTCCACCTCGACTACCTCGAGGATCGGGCCGGGGCGAATATCGATCTGGTCGCCGGGTCTCGGTGGGCCATCACGCACGGATCGTTCGCCAACAATGTTCAACAATCGAGCCGCTCGCTGGGGTGATACGTAGTCGTCTGTGGTGCTACCCGGGTGGTCACACATCCAGCACATTGCCACGTCCCCTCTCGTCGTGCCTACCGCGACCATGCACTATCGGTCTGACACCTCGCCGGCACATTCGGGCCCGCGCTAGCCTGTCCCGCAGGTGGGAGGAATCCGTGGTGAGTGCTCGGCGGGGATCGATGAGGGCCCGGCGGAGAGTCGCCGCACTGGCGATGGTGACTGCAGCCGGCGCGGTGGCCCCGCATTGCACCGCCGTGCCGCCGCCTCCGGCCGCAACGCCGCCATCCTCTCCCGCGATATCTGCTGCCGCGCCACCTACACCAGCGGCTGCGACGGTTCGCCCCGTTACCGCCGCCGAGCTGGGCGCAAGCTGGCAGCCGGATTGCCCGGTTAAACCCGGGCAGTTACGGCGGGTGAAGGTCAACCACGTCGGAATGGACGAACAGACGCACAGCGGCGAGCTGATCGTGAACGAAAAGCTGGTGGCCGAAGTCATCGCGGTCTTCGAGCAGCTTTACCAACTGCGCTTTCCGATCGAGAAGGTCCGTACCGTCGAGCACTACCCGGCCGCAGCCGACGAATTATCGATGGAGGACAACAACACGTCGGCGTTCAACTGCAGGCGCATCCCGGGTAGTGACGCATGGTCTCTGCACGCGTACGGGCGAGCCATTGACGTCAACCCGCTTCTTAACCCGTCCGTCGACGCCAGCGGCGTATACGTACCGAAGAACGCGGCGGCATACCTGGACCGCAGCCGCACCGACCCCGGCGTTCTGCACGATCGCGATCCGGCCACGCATGTCTTCACCGATCGGGGCTGGCGGTGGGGTGGCTATTGGAAGTCACCCATCGACTACCAGCATTTCGAGCGGCCGTGATCGCGCTGTTGCGCCAGGAACGACCCGATCGCAACGACGGTGTCCACCCACAGTTCGGCATGCGGCTCTCGGGCGTATCGGCAGAGCGCCTCGAGGCTGCTCTGGGGAACGCTCTGTCGCTTCGCATCCCCGACATCGTGGCCGGCCGCGACGAGCCACCGGCCTTCGTCGAGCGCCCACTGCACAAGCGACCGCAGCCGCTCCGGGCTCGCGCCGTCCATGTCAAGGCACGTGATCTGAGCCAAGTCGCAGATCGTCGGGTCGTTGGGCACCTCGTCGAACCCGCCGCGCCCGACGGTGAAATGCCGGGCCACAAGCGGCACGTAACTCTGTGTCTGTTCGCCGGCACCGACAAAGCGCTGCGCGCACGGGTAAGCGAATGTCCTTGGCCAAGTTGCCAAAAGCTCCTCTATCGCGTCGTTGGCTGCCAGCAGTTCGTCGCGTTCCAGCCGCTCCAAGGTGTAGTGCTCAAGGGCGTTACGGCGGGAAAACGCGAAGTTGCCGCTGCAGGGGTGAGTCACGGTATGGTTGCCGATTTCGTGCCCGGCCGCGACTACGTGTTTCCAGTCGGCCAGCCGCGATCGCACCACGTCGGGCAGCACGTAAAAGGTGCCGGCCAATCCATATCGGGCCAGGATCTCTATCCCGTTGTCCAGCTGGCTCGGGCGGGCGTCGTCGAAGCAGATGCTCAGTGCCGCGCGTTTGCCGTTCGGCCAGTTGAAGGGTAAACGGTCGGCCATGGCTGTTATTTCCCGGCTATTCGGCGAGAATGCACGGCACCCCGCGAGCCCTGATGATGACTCGCGAGGTGCCGCTTAGCGGTTATTGATCAGCGCAGGTCGAAGCGGTCGAGGTTCATCACCTTGACCCAGGCATCGACGAAGTCGCGCACGAACTTCTCCTGCGCGTCGTCAGCGCCGTAGACCTCGGCCAAACCGCGCAGCACGGAGTTCGCCCCGAATATCAGGTCGACCGCGGTGGCGGTCCACTTGAGCTCGCCGGTTGCGCGGTCGCGAACCTCGTAGACGTTTTCCGTCGACTCGGAAACCTTCCACTCGTTGTCCATGTCCAGCAAGTTGACAAAGAAGTCGTTGGTCAACGTCTCGGGCCGGTCGGTGAACACACCATGCTTGGTTTGGCCGTAGTTGGTGCCCAACGCTCGCATGCCGCCGATCAGGACGGTCATCTCCGGAGCGGTCAGGTTCAACATGTAGGCCCGGTCCACCAGAAAGTGCTCCGGCGACGTTTTCTCGCCGGCCCGCAGGTAGTTGCGGAACCCGTCGGCCTTCGGTTCGAGCACGGCGAACGACTCCACGTCGGTCTGCTCCTGCGAGGCGTCGGTACGCCCCGGCGAGAACGGGACCGTGATGTCGAACCCGGCCTTCTTCGCGGCCTGCTCGACCGCTGCACAACCACCCAGCACGATCACGTCAGCCAGCGAGACCAACTTGGCACCGGACTGTGAGTTGTTGAAGTCCTGCTGGATCCGCTCTAGCACCGGTAGCACCTTGGCAAGTGCAGGCGGGTTGTTGACCTCCCAATCCTTTTGCGGCGCAAGGCGAATGCGGGCGCCGTTGGCCCCGCCTCGCTTGTCGGTGCCGCGGAAGGTCGCCGCCGACGCCCAAGCGGTGGTGGCCAGCTGGGAGATCGATAAGCCCGATTCGAGCAGCTTGCCCTTGAGGGCGGCGACGTCCGCCTCGTCGATGAGTTCGTGATCGACCTCGGGAACGGGGTCCTGCCACAGCTGCGGCTCCGGAACCCAGGGCCCCAGGTAGCGCGAAACCGGCCCCATGTCCCGGTGCAACAGCTTGTACCACGCCTTGGCGAACTCCTCCTCGAGTTCCTCAGGGTGCTCTAACCAGCGTCGGGTGATCTTCCCGTAGATCGGGTCCATCCGCATCGACAGGTCGGTCGTCAGCATTGTCGGGAGGCGCTTCGACGACGGGTCGAACGGATCGGGGATGACCCGCTCGGCATCCTTGGCGACGTATTGCCATGCACCCGCGGGACTCTTGGTCAGCTCCCATTCGTATTTGTACAGGGTCTCCAGGTAGCTGTTGTCCCACTTGGTCGGCGTGGGGGTCCATACCACCTCAAGGCCGCTGGTGA
>NZ_CAXUCH010000118.1:0-13133 GCF_964249325.1 uncultured Mycobacterium sp.
GAGGCTCTCGATGAACGCTGACACGCGCGCTTTGGCCTCGGCGTCGTCGCCGGCCAGCGCCAAGGCCCGACCGTCCCAGCGCCGCGCGAGCGCATGCCAGCCGAGCTGGCGCAGGAACGAGCCCTGGGTGCTGTGCGCAAGCGAGGCCAGCCGCCCCTTCGGCGCGCTGCGCAGCAGCGCCGCCAGGTCGCTGTGGGCGCTGCCGTAGCGACCCTGGCCGCCGGCCGCGACGGCACGCAGCCACCGCTGATACGGTGTGCTCGCCGCCGGCAGCGGCCAGCAGCCGGGCCGCTCGCCGAACGCGGCAGCGCTCAAAGTTGACTCGGTCAATACGTCGCGACCCATATTCGCGGGACACATTAGTTAAAAGTTTGTGGTTTCTCGGTTACCGCAATATTAACCAACTGACGCCGATCGGCTTATAAATGGTTCGATACCGGTCAACGGGAAGTGAAAATACCAGCATCACCGGCCTCCGCATTAGCATGCTTGCGCCGGTGAATGCATCACACGGATGAACGTGAAGTAAATTCTCAAGCTGCGGTAACGCATTCCGCGGGCCTCGTCGCTGTTGACTGGAATTCAGCTCCGCCCCTAGTTTATTCGTGCCGAGTTGTCATCGCCGACACCGCTCGAATCAGTTGCATGGGTCACGCGTCATGCGTGTGCTTCCCCATGGACGTGTAGAGAGGGAATTAAATGCCACAGCCGGAGCAGCTACCTGGACCCAACGCCGATATCTGGGATTGGCAACTGCGCGGCCTGTGCCGGGGTGTCGACTCGTCGGTGTTCTTCCATCCCGACGGCGAGCGTGGCCGGGCCCGTCTGCAGCGTGAGCGTCGCGCCAAAGAGATGTGCCGACGCTGCCCAGTGATCCAGCAGTGCCGGGAGCACGCGCTGGCGGTCGGTGAGCCCTACGGCATCTGGGGTGGGTTGTCGGAAACCGAGCGCGACATTCTGCTCAAGCGAGACATCGGGCGCACCCGCCGCAGCGCCTAGCCAGTCCATCCAGTTGTTCGGCTGTCGGCACACGACGGCAGGCGCTGGGTGCTTAGGTCGGGATTGTGAAATCCCTCGTGATGTTGTTCCGCGAGACGGTCGCGGTTCGGATAGTGGTTGCCGCGGTGCTCGGAGTTACCGTTGCTCTCGCGGTGGGCAACACGGTCGGCTGGCGTTTTGCGCTTGCCGGCTGGGTCGTTACCGCCGGTGTGTACGTGGTGTGGACGCGGCTCATCCTGGGCGGAATGGACGCTGAACAAACCCGCAAATATGTGACCAAGGAGGATCCCACCCGGTGGGCGGCCGACGCGGTGATTGTGTCGGCGAGCGTCGCGAGCCTGGGCGGGGTCGGTTACGTGGTCGCCGCCGCGTCGCGCACGGGGCCCGGAGCCATCGAAGCCGCCGTGGTCGGCATCCTGACCGTCGCGGCGTCCTGGTTTGCCGTCCACACCTTGTTCACCGTCCACTACGCGCGGCTCTATTACTCGGACGAGCCGGGTGGAATCAACTTTCACGACCCGGAGCGACCGTGCTTTCGGGACTTCGCGTATGTGGCCTTCACCGTGGGCATGACCTTTCAGGTGTCCGACACCGAGATCGGGTTGACGTCCATCAGGGCGACGGTGTTGCGTCACGCGCTGCTGTCCTACCTGCTTGGCGCGGTCGTCTTGGCGGTCACTATCAACCTGATCGCGGGATTGGGTTCTAAGTTGTGATGGAGGTGGCGGGCCGCAGTGAACGTCGCGAATCTCTTTGAGCTGCATGGCAAGAACGCTCTCGTGACTGGCGCGTCAAGCGGGGTCGGCAAACAAGTGGCGCTGGCCTACGCGCAAGCCGGGGCGGCGGTGGCGCTCGCGGCCCGACACCATGAGCCGCTGCAGGAAGTGGCCGCAGAGATCAATGCCGACGGTGGTACGGCGATACCGATGACTTGCGATGTCACCCAGCCCGAGCTGGTGGCCACCATGCTGAAGAGAGCCGACGAGGAATTGGGTGGGGTCGACATCGCGGTGTGCAACGCCGGGATCATCAACCTCAACGGCCTGCTGGATATGGGGCTGGAGGAGTTTCAGCGCATTCAGAACACCAACGTCAACGGTGTGTTCCTGACCGCACAGGCGGCGGCGAAAGCCATGGTCGCCCGGCAACGCGCCGGAAGCATCATCACCACGGCGTCGATGTCGGGCCACATCATCAACACCCCACAGCCGGTAGGCCACTACTGCGCCTCGAAGGCGGCGGTCATCCAGCTGACCAAAGCTATGGCGGTGGAGCTCGCCCCCCACAACATCCGGGTCAACAGCGTCAGCCCGGGCTACATCCTGACCGAACTGGTGGAGCCCTACGCCGAGTATCACGCGTCGTGGGCACCGAAGATCCCGCTGGGCCGCCTGGGCCGGCCAGAGGAACTCGTCGGCATCTATCTCTATCTCGCGAGCGACGCGTCGAGCTATATGACCGGTTCCGACATCGTGATCGACGGCGGCTACACCTGTTGGTGACTGCCACGCCCAAAACGAAACACCCCCGGCGGTCGGGCCGGGAGTGTTCCGTCTCGACCATCTAGTGAGCGTGGCCGTGGTGATGGCCGTGCTCGGCTTCTTCCTCCGGCTTTTCCACCACCGCCGTCTCGGTGGTCAGCACCATCCGCGCCACCGAGGCGGCGTTGAGCACCGCAGACCGGGTGACTTTTACGGGGTCGACGACGCCCTCGGCGGCCAGGTCGCCGTAGGTCAACGTCTCGGCGTTCAGGCCGTGTCCGGTGGGCAGCTCGCTGACCTTATTGACCACGACCGACCCATCGAGCCCCGCGTTGGCGGCAATCCAGTACAGCGGGGCGCTGAGCGCTTCAGAGAACACGTCGACACCGCGTGCCTGATCATCCGAGAGCGACGCCCGCAGCTCGGCCAGCGCCTTACGGGCCCGCAGCAGCGCGGTGCCACCACCGGCCACGATGCCCTCCTCGACCGCGGCTTTGGCGGCTGCCACGGCGTCCTCGACGCTTTCCTTGCGCTCCTTGAGCGCGGTTTCGGTGGCCGCGCCCACCTTGATGACGGCAACGCCGCCGGCCAGCTTGGCCAGGCGCTCCTCGAGCTTCTCGCGGTCCCAATCGGAATCGGTGGTCTCGATCTCGGCGCGCAGTTGCTTGGCGCGCTCGGCGATGGCCTCGTGGCTGCCGCCGCCGTCGACGATCACCGTGTCGTCCTTGCTGACCACGACTCGGCGTGCGGAGCCCAGCACCTCCAAGCCCACCTCGCGCAGCAGCACTCCGACATCAGGGTCGACCACTTGCCCGCCGGTGACCACGGCAAGGTCCTGCAGAAAGGCCTTGCGGCGATCGCCGAAGTACGGCGCCTTGACCGCGACCGCCTTGAGCGTCTTGCGGATCGCGTTCACCACCAACGTCGACAGCGCCTCGCCTTCGACATCCTCGGCGATGACCAGCAGCGGTTTGCCGGCTTCGGCCACCTTCTCCAAGAGCGGCAGCAGGTCCGGTAGCGAGCTGATCTTTTCGCGGTGCAACAGGATCAGCGCGTCTTCGAGCACAGCCTCCTGCGCGTCGAAGTCGGTGACGAAGTACGCCGAGATGAAGCCCTTGTCGAAGCCCACACCTTCGGTGAACTCCAACTCGGTGGAGAGCGTCGAGGATTCTTCGACGCTGACCACCCCGTCGTGGCCGACCTTGGTCATCGCCTCGCCGACCAGCTCACCGATCTGCTCGTCGCGCGACGACACGGTGGCAACCTGCGCGATGGCGTTCTTGTCCGACACCGGTGTGGCCGCTGCCAGCAAGGCCTCCGACACCGCATCAGCGGCCTTGCTGATTCCCGAACCGAGCGCGATCGGGTTGGCGCCCGCGGCCACCAGGCGCAGCCCGCCCCTGATCAGCGCTTGCGCCAGCACGGTGGCGGTGGTGGTGCCGTCACCGGCGACGTCGTTGGTCTTGGTGGCGACCGACTTCACCAGCTGGGCGCCGAGGTTCTCGAACGGATCTTCCAGGTCGATCTCACGGGCCACGGTGACGCCGTCGTTGGTGACCGCCGGTCCACCAAATGCCTTGGCCAGCACTACATGACGGCCGCGCGGGCCCAGTGTCACCCGCACCGCGTCGGCGAGTTTGTCCACGCCGGTCTCCATGGCGCGGCGCGCGGTTTCGTCATACTCAAGCAGTTTGCTCATGGCTCAATCCTGGGCTATGTGCACCGCCCCGGAAATCGCCCGCGGGCACCGCGGGGATCGCCGGGGCGGAACAACGGTTTCTACTTGTTGACGACGGCCAGCACGTCGCGGGCGGACAGGATCAGGTACTCCTCGCCGTTGTACTTGATCTCGGTGCCGCCGTACTTGCTGAAGATGACGGTGTCGCCCTCCGACACGTCCAGCGGGATCCGCTTCTCGCCTTCCTCATCCCACCGGCCGGGGCCGACAGCCACGACCTTGCCTTCCTGCGGCTTTTCCTTGGCGGTGTCGGGGATGACCAGACCTGAGGCGGTCGTGGTCTCGGCCTCGATGGTTTGTACGAGGATCTTGTCCTCGAGTGGCTTGATGTTCACGCTCGCCACGATTAGAGCCCTCCACTAGTTTGATCGGGTCCGGGGCCCCGGACCCTGTCGGTAGCAGGTCCGGGCTGTCCCGGGCCGTCGGATTACCAGGTGTTCGGCATTCGTCCGTGCCCTCGCGTCGTCGTCGCGGGTGCCGACACAGGGATTGTCCGATTGCCATCTAGCACTCTATACACGAGAGTGCTAGCACTCAAGGCCGCCTCGCTGCTTCCTGTGGGCACGACGCCGTGCGGGCGAGCCTAACCGTGGCCGGGAGCAGTCCGCCACGCACGCGTCGGGTCCTCTGCCGAACGGAATCCGCAGGCAGCGGGCATATCGGGCGGTTGCCAAAGATCCGCCCAGGACCGAATGCTAGGAATGAACTCATGTTCCGCGGCATCCTCGACGCGACCCGCATCGGCGTGGCCGCGCTTTTCTTCCTGGCCGCCCTGGGATTCGCCGGGGTCGCCCACGGCCACGCCGACCCGAACGGCCAAATGTACGGCAACCCCCAAGCCGCCGCCCCCTACTGGCGCTACCAGCACGGGCAAGACTGCGGCCTGATGTCCGCGGCCGACGTGATCGGCCAGCTCACCGGCAAAGAACCGTCCGAAACCGCCGTGGTGCTACGTGGGGTGTTCACCAAAAGCCAAGTCCACCATGGGGATATCTACCACTTCGACGGCACCTCGCCCGAAGACCTGGTTGTGCTGATGCAGAAATATGGCATCCAGTCCGACCTGACGACGGGCAACACCATGCAGGGCCTGGAGCAGGACCTGGCCGGCGGCCACAAGGTGATCGCGGGCGTCAACGCCGAAACCATCTGGAACTATCCGCCGGGCGAGGGTCAACGCGCCAACGCCGACCACGCCGTCGTCGTGACCGGAGTCGACACCCGCAGCGACATCGTGCACCTCAACGACAGCGGCACACCCAACGGCCGTGACGAACAAATCCCCATGGACACCTTCAGCCAGGCCTGGGCCACCGGCAACAACCTGCTCATCGTCACCCAGCAAACCGGCAGCCGATAACCGTCGGCGATCAGGGCAGCTGCGCGCACACCACCGGCAGACCCGGATCACTCGGGACGTCCAGCGGTGACGGGGAGGCGCCTGCCGCGACCAGATGCGCTGCAAACGCCGCGATCATCGCGCCATTGTCGGTGCACAACCGAGGCCGGGGAATCCGCAATGTCAGCCCGGCGTCGCGGCAGCGCTCTTCGGCCAGTTCCCGCAGCCGCGAGTTGGCCGCCACCCCGCCGGCGATCAGCAACGTCGACACACCGAGTTCGGTGGCGGCGCGCACGGCCTTCATCGTCAGCACGTCGGCGACCGCCTCCTGGAAGCCGGCGGCGATGTCGGCGGTGGCCGCATCGGGGTGGCTTTCGACGTAGCGCGCAACGGCCGTCTTAAGCCCGGAGAGGCTGAACGCGTGCCGGTCGTCGTTGGGCCCGGCCATACCGCGCGGGAACACGATTGCGTTGCGGTCACCGGTGCGGGCCAGGTCGTCGAGCACCTTGCCGCCCGGATACCCCAGACCCAGCAGCCGCGCCACCTTGTCGTAGGCCTCGCCGGCGGCGTCGTCGACGGTGCCGCCCAGCTCGACGATCGGCTGGCCGAGCGAACGCACGTGCAGCAGGTGGGTATGGCCACCGGAGACCAGCAGCGCCACGCACTCCGGGAGCGGCCCGTGTTCGTAGACGTCGGCGGCAAGATGCCCGCCGAGGTGGTTGACCGCGTAGAACGGCACCCCCCAGGCAGCCGAATATGCTTTGGCCGCAGCCACTCCCACCAGCAGCGCGCCCGCCAAACCCGGACCGATGGTGGCCGCGACGGCATCGGGTTTGCGCACGCCCGCACCCGCCAGCGCGCGCCGCATGGTCGGGCCGAGCGCTTCCAAATGCGCCCGCGATGCGATCTCGGGGACCACGCCGCCGAACCGGACATGCTCATCCACGCTGGAGGCCACCTCGTCGGCCAGCAACGTCACCCCGCCGTGGTCGTGCAGCCGGGCGATGCCGACACCGGTTTCGTCACAAGAGGTTTCGATGGCCAAAATGACAGTCATGTGGGATCCCGCCGCATGGTGTAGGCGTCAGCGCCGCTGACCCGGTAATAGCGTCGGCGTAAGCCGACGTTGACGAACCCCACACTGCGATAAAGTGCGATCGCCGCCTCATTGTCGGTGCGCACTTCGAGGTAAACAGCGCCGCCGTCGGCGAAGCGCAGCAGCTCGTTCAGCAGCCGACGGCCGATGCCCCGGCCCTGATACGCCGGGGCGACGCCGATGGTGTGCACTTCGTACTCGAAGGGCGGTTTGCGGCCCAGCCGAGCGATGCCGCCGTAACCGACCAGGCCGTCAGCGGTGCGGGCGGCAACATAGTGATTGTGCTCGGCGGCCAGTTCCCGGGCGAACGCCGCCACCGGCCACGGATCGTCACCGGGAAACAGCTCGGCCTCCAACTGCGCGCACCGGTCGGCGTCGGCGATGGTGAGCGCGTCGACGGTCACCGGCTCGGCGTCGTGGGCTCTCATCGCGGGACTTCCTGTGGCACAAGCGCTTTGGCATCCGGGCGGCGAAGATACAAGGGCAGCAACGGCGCCTGGGGTTGCGACCAGTCGCCCACCGCGGCGACCAGTCCGGCCGGTGTCGGATACACCGGCTCACACCGCGGCAGGTCGAACGGCGCCGCATGCTCGGGTGAGCCGGCCACCGCCTGCGCGGCACCCGGGTCGACGTCGGCGGGCGCACTGACCATCGGTCCATCGATGCGAACGCCGTCCCGATAACGGGCCCAATAAGTTTCGCGGCGACGAGCATCGGTGACCACCAGCGTGTCGCCGCTGGTCTGGATGCCGATGGCGTCCAGGCTGCACACTCCGTGGACCGGAATGCCCAGCGCATGCCCGTAGGCGGCGGCGGTCGCCATCCCCACCCGCAGACCGGTGAATGGGCCGGGCCCACAGCCCACCACAACTGCGTCGAGGTCGGTCATGCCGATCCCGGCGTCGGCCAACGCGGCCAGCACATTGGGGGTGAGCCGTTCGGCGTGCGCCCGAGCGCCGACGGTGACCTGCTGAGCCAGCACGTCGAGCCGCACGCCGACGCGCGCCACGATGCCCGCGGTGACCGCCGGGGTGGCGGTGTCGAGGGCCAGCACCAGCATGCCGGTCATGCGGTCCACCGCCAGGTCGCGATTCGTACATCGGAGTTGCTGATGCGCTCCAGCCGGATGTCGAGGTGCCGCTCGGATAGGCGTTCGGCGAGTCCCTCGCCCCACTCCACCACCACGACCGCCTCGTCGAGTTCGGTGTCCAGGTCCAGCGAGTCGAGCTCGGCCAGCAGGTCGGCGCCGCTGTGGTCGAGCAACCGGTACATGTCGACATGGATCATGGCCGGAGCGCCGGCGCGCCGGGCGCGATGCACGCGCGCGAGCACGAACGTCGGCGAGATGACCGGCCCGTCGACGTCCAGTGCGGCAGCGATCCCTTTGGCCAGCACGGTTTTTCCGGCGCCCAGCGGGCCGGAGAGCACCACCACGTCGCCGGCGCGCAGCTGCTGCCCGAGTCGCGAACCAAGCGCGACAGTGTCCTCGACGCTGGGCAGCGTCGCGGTACCCGATTGCGGCGATCGCGAGCGCGGCGAAGCCGGGCGCTGCGGGTCGCCGCATGACGGCTCCAGTTCAACCATTGCGGCGGGCTCGCTCACGCCACCTCCGAGTCAACGACTTCAGCCTGCTTGGCGGGTTGACCCGCTTGACGAGCCGGACCAGTCCGTCGTTGATGACGTCCGGCTTTTCCAATTGCACCAAATGACCGGCGCCCTCGACGATGAGCAGTTCCGAATCCGGCAGCGCCTCGGCCATCTCTCGGGAATACTCGGCCGGCGTCAGCATGTCGCGATCGCCGCACGCGATCAGCGTCGGGATCTGCGCCAGTGTCGGCAGCGCCGCGGTTTCGTCCAAGGTTTCCAACGCATGCAAAAACTCCACGAGCGTGGTGATCGGTGTGCCGTACATCATTTTCTGCGAGAACGCCACCACGCTCCGGCTTATCTTCTCGTCGCCGTAGGATGCGGCCACCAGGATCGGTTTGATCAGTGAACGCGCCGCTTTGCGGCCGCGATGCACCAGCTTGGGCGCCGAGCGGGCAGTGAAACGGACCGCCTCCAACGCGGGGTTTTTCAGGATCTCCCCCAACAACGAGCTGGAAACACCTTCGGCCGCCGAGGAGATCAATGCTGCGCCGACGATCCGCTCGCCGTAGTAGTGCGGGTACTGGCGAGCATGCGACAACACGGTCATGCCGCCCATCGAATGGCCGACCAGCACGACCGGCCCGCGCGGCGCGATCACCTGCAGCACCGTTTCCAAGTCCCGGCCGAGTTGGGCCACCGTGTAGGTGCGGGGCGAGGCTTCGCCAGAACGGCCATGGCCGCGCTGGTCGTAGAAGATCATCCGGACCTGCGGACCCCATTCGTCGCTTAACCGCATGCGCTGAAAATGGAAGGCGGCCATGCGCAGACAGAAGCCATGAGCGAACACCACCGTCAGCTGCGCGTCCACCGGCCCTACCTCGCGCACCGCCAGCGGAACCCCGTCCGGCGTCGTCACCACGTAGCTCCGGTCGCTGTCCAGCGCCTCGAAATTTTCGCCGGCATAAGGGTCTTCGGTGCCGGCGCGCTGCATCATCGAGCGCGCCACCGACACCGCGGCGATCGTGCTCAACGCCCCCAGTCCCGCCGCTCCGGCTAGCCATTGTGCCTTGCGCGCATGCCCGTCGCCGTCACCGCTCAACGGTTTCGGCCCCGCGGTAGGTTCGGGTGATGCGCCCTCGCGGGCTGGTCACCACCTCGTAGTGGATGGTGCCGAGCAGATCTGCCCAGTCCTGCGCCGTGGGTTCGCCGCCTGTGCCAGGCCCGAACAAGATCGCCTCATCACCTTCAGCCACGTCAAGCTGGCCGGGACCGAGGTCGACGACGAACTGGTCCATGCAGATCCGCCCGACGCTGCGCCGTCGTTTGCCGTTGATCAGCACCTCCAGGCGCCCGCCCAGCATGCGGAACACCCCGTCGGCGTAGCCGATCGGCAGCAGCGCCAGATTGGTGTCGCGGTCGGCGAACCAGGTGTGTCCATAAGACACGCCTTCTCCGGCCCGAATCGAACGCACCAGCGCGACAGGGCATTTCACCGTCATTGCCGGTATGAGGCCCATATCGCCGCGTTCGGGGATGGGGCTGAGCCCATAGACGGCGATCCCCGGCCGCACGGTGTCGAACGCGAAATCGGGTCGGGTCAACGTGGCCGACGAGTTCGACAGGTGAGCTACCTCGAACCGCACCCCGGCACTTTTCGCTTGGGCCAGCATGTCGCAAAACCGTTGGTACTGAAGTTCGTTGGTGGGATGGTCGGGTTCGTCGGCGTACACCAGGTGCGACATGATGCCTCGCAGGCGGATGGCGTCCTCGGCGGCGGCTTGGCGCAGCGCGGTCAGCATGGCCGGGTACTGCGCCGCCCCGACACCGTTGCGGTTCAAGCCGGTGTCGACTTTGACGGTCAGCGTCGCTGTGCGGCCGGTCCGGTGCACCGCGTCGAGCACTTCCTCGAGCTGGCGCACCGAGGACACCGCGATCTGCACGTCGGCGGCCAACGCGGGGGCAAAGTCGGTCCCGGGGCGGTGCAACCACGCCAGCACCGGTGCGGTGATGCCGTCGGCGCGCAACTCGAGCGCCTCGGCGATGGTGGCGACACCGAGTTCGGCCGCCCCGGCCGCCAATGCGGTGCGAGCAGCGCGGGTGGCGCCGTGGCCGTATCCGTCGGCCTTCACGACGGCCATCACCTGCGCGGGTCCGGCGTGCTCGCGCAGCACCCGCACGTTGTGGGCGATGGCCTCAAGGTCGACCACAGCCTCGGCGATCAGGTCTTCGGACTTCGGGACCAAGGGAGTCGTCTGCATCGTCTCGATTGTCCCAGACCCCGCGACCGCTCGACCTGATTGCCCGGCTCCTCCTCGGGTCGCTCGCGGCCCGCATCGTCACCGGGCGGTCAGTGCGCGAAATGCTGTTCGTCGAAGTGCCCGCCGGGTTTGAGTTTGTCCAGCGTGGCCAGCGCAGTCACCGCGTCGTCGTGCAGTGCGCGCGCCAGATCAGCAGAGAGTCCTTCGCGGACCACGATACGCAGCACCGACACGTCGGTGGCGTTGTCCGGCATGGTGTAGGCCGGCACCTGCCAGCCGAAGCTCCGCAGCTCATGCGACACGTCGAACTCGGTGTAGCCGCGGTCTCCGGCCAACCGGAACGCCAGCACCGGGATCGCCGATCCGTCGGAGATCAGCTCGAAATGTTCGCCGACGGCCAGCTGATGGCCCAGCCAACGCGCAGTCTGCGACAGCGACTGCATCACCTGGGTGTAGCCGTCGCGGCCCAGCCGCAGAAAGTTGTAGTACTGACCGACGACCTGGTTGCCCGGACGGGAGAAGTTCAGCGTTAAGGTCGGCATGTCACCGCCGAGGTAGTTGACCCGAAACACCAAGTCCTCGGGCAGGTGCTCGCGGCTGCGCCACACCACGAACCCGATGCCGGGGTAGGTCAGGCCGTACTTGTGGCCACTGACGTTGATCGACACCACCCGGGGCAGCCGGAAATCCCACACCAGATCCGGGTGCAAAAACGGCACCACGAAGCCGCCGCTGGCTGCGTCGACGTGCACCGGGACGTCCACGCCGCCGCCTGCAGCCAGCTTGTCCAACGCCGCGCAGATCTCGGCGACCGGCTCCAACTCACCGGTGTAGGTGGTGCCCAGGATCGCCATCACCCCGATGGTGTTGTCGTCGACCGCCTCGACGACCTGTTCGGGTGTGATGACGTAGCGGCCCTTCTCCATCGGCAGATAGCGGGGTTCGACGTCGAAGTAGCGGCAGAACTTCTCCCACACGACTTGCACGTTGGAGCCCATGACCAGGTTGGGTGTCCGCCGCTTCCAGTCCTTACCGACGCGCTGACGCCACCGCCACTTCAGCGCCAGCCCCCCCAGCATCACCGCCTCGGACGACCCAATGGTCGACACCCCGATGGCGCTGTGCGGATCGTCATCGCGCAGCCCCTCGGCGTGGAACAGGTCGGCCACCATGCACACGCAGCGCTGCTCGATCGCCGCGGTCGCCGGGTATTCGTCCTTGTCGATCATGTTCTTGTCGAACGCCTCGGCCATCAACGTCTCGGCCTCAGGATCCATCCAGGTGGTGACGAACGTGGCCAGATTCAGCCGCGAACTGCCGTCGAGCATCAACTCGTCGTGGATGAACCGGTAGGCGGCCTCAGGGTCCATCGATTCCTCGGGCAGCCTCAACGCGGGCACCGGGGCGGTGAACAGGCGGCCCGTGTAGGCGGGGGCAATGGAGTGCGACGGGAGGGACGGATGGTGCGGCACGACGGATCCTTTCTCGGGCGCTACAGGCTAGCCAGGGCGTTTCGGATGTGTGGGACGATTCGCGACGCCGACGTCGGCGCGTCCCCGGGACCGGGATCGCCGGCAGACAGGTTGGCCGCGCGGGCATGCACAAAGGCCGCGGCCGCTGCCGCCTCACCGGCGGGAAGTCCCGCCGCCAGCAGCGCGCCGATCATGCCCGACAGGACGTCACCCGAGCCGGCGGTGGCCGCCCAGGATTGCCCGGCCGGGTTCAGGTAAACCGGCCCGCCGGGTTCGGCGATGACGGTGACGTTTCCCTTGAGCAGCACCGTGGCGCCGAACGCGTCGGCGAGCTTGCGGGTGGCGCCGATGCGGTCCTCGCCCGGTGGAGCACCGGCCAGGCGGGCGAATTCGCCGGCGTGAGGGGTCAGCACAGTCGGGGCGTCGCGGCCTGCCAGGAGGTCTGGGTGAGCTGCCAGCAGCGTGAGCCCGTCGGCGTCGACGACCACTGGCAGATCGGTGTCCAACGCGAACCACAGCGCCGCGGCGCCGGTTCCCTCGGTTCCCAGACCCGGGCCGACGACCCAGGATTGCACCCGCCCAGCCGCGGCGGGGGTGGGCGATGCGATCACTTCGGGCCAATGCGCGAGTACCTCGCGATGCGCGCTGCCGGCGTAGCGGACCATGCCGGAGGTGGCCGCGACCGCGGCGCCCGTGCACAGCACCGCCGCACCCGGATACGTCGACGAGCCCGCCAGGATGCCCGTCACACCCTGTGTGTACTTGTCGTCGTGCGGTCCGGGTATCGGCCAGCGCGCCTTGACGTCGGCGGCCTCGAAGCCGAGGACATCGGGGTCGGGCAGATCGAGCCCGATGTCGACCAACCGCACGCGACCGCAGTCGGCGAGCGCGTGCACGGGTTTGAGCCCGCCGAACGTGACGGTCAGTGCGGCATGCACGGCTGGGCCGGTGATGGCGCCGGTGTGCGCGTCGACCCCGCTGGGGATGTCGACGGCGACCACCGGGATGCCGGCGGCGTCGACGGCGGCGAACACATCGGCAGCCGCCGGGCGCAATGCGCCCTTGCCCGAAATGCCCACGACACCGTCGATGACCAGATCGGTTGTCGCCGCGACACGTTCGACGATGCGACCGCCCGCTTTGGTGAACGCCGTCAGCCC
>NZ_CAXUCH010000119.1:0-5592 GCF_964249325.1 uncultured Mycobacterium sp.
GGTCACTACTCAGCTGGGCCAGACACTGCTGGATTCGCACGCTCCGCTGGTGGTGTTCACCGCTGGTGGCTCGCTTGTCGTGATGGGGACGCTGATCAGCATTCCGGGCGTCAGCCAGCTGCTTGGCTGTACGCCGCTTGGTCCGGTTGCGTGGGCGCAGGCGCTGGGTTCGGCGACCGCCGCGACCGCCGCGGTCGGTGTGCTGAACCGCCTTGTCGCTGGTCAGCGAGCAGCGCAGCCAGAGCAGCCGTCGATTCCGGCTCAGCCGACGAGCGATCAGTCTTCACGACGTCCACGACGCCGAGCCGCCACGCCACCGCGTACAGGTGCACCAGGGGAACAGTCAGCAGCGCGCCCAGCGCTGAAACTAGCGGGTCGGCCAGAGCATCCGTCGTCGCCATATGTTCGACAGTGACCGGAGCACCCGGCTCGACGGCAAATCCTTAGTTACCGAAAGGCGAATCATGGTTGAAAGGAAGTCGCGTCGCGGCACTTCGCAAAGTGAAGCGGTGGAGGAGATACGCCGGGGTGAGTCGTTCCTGGTGAACCTTCCCGTGGTGGGCCGAGTGGAAGTTCCGCGGCCGGAGCAGCTGGCCTATTACGGCGGGCTGGCGGCGCTCGCCATGTTCGAACTCATCGACTGGCCGGTCGCCCTGGTCATCGCCGCCGGACACATCATGGCCAACAACCACCACAACAAGCTTCTTGAGCAGCTCGGCGAAGCCATGGAAGAGGTCTGACGCTACCGCGCCACCGCGTGGTCGAACTGCAACGTGACTCGCGTGCCGTGCGCGGTGCGGACAGTGTCGACGTGATCGGTGAGTGCGTTGATCAGGGTGAGTCCCCGGCCGCCTTGCTGGCTGCGGAGGCTGGCCGCGGAATCGTCCGACCACTGACCGGAGTCGCTGACGGTCGCGGCTACGGTGTCACCGCGCAGGAACGCCTCGACGGACACCGTTCGGCGCGAATCGCAGTGGCTGCCGTGTGCGATCGCGTTGGTGACCGCTTCGGCGGTCGCCAACACGATGTCGTGTTTGCGGCTGGCGTCGACACCGATGCCGGTCAGCCAGCCGCCCAGCTGTTGGCGTGCGTCGCGGATGCATGACGGGTCAGCGAACACCACGGTGGCCAGACTGCGAGCGGTGCTGTGGCGCGGCCGCAGCGCCAGCAGCACCACATCGTCGGTGTAGCCGCCGGGCGACCGCATCCGCTCGAGCAGCTGTGCGCAGATGTCGCCGACCGGCCGGTCCGCGCAGTGCGCAGCTGCCTCCCGCAGCCGAGCGAATCCGTGGTCGAGCGTGTTGCCGGGACGTTCGATCAGCCCGTCGGTGTAGAGCAGGATCAGGCTCCCCGGCACCAGCTCGGTTTGCGCCGGGTGGTCGGCGGCTGGGGTTGCGCGTGCGGCTACCGGCGGACGTCGACCGGCCTGTAGGAACACCGGCGGACCGTCCGGCGGGACCAGCAGCGGATAGGGGTGGCCCGCGCTGCTGTAACGGAGTGTGGCAGAACCGATATCGCTGTGTGCGTCGACGACGGCGTAGGTAACCGTCGCGCACCGCCCGCCCGCCACCGTCGCCGCATAGCGGTCCAAGACGGACAGGACCGCGGCGGGATCGGACTGGGTGAGGGCCGTTGCCGCCACGGCGGCGCGCAGCCTGCTCATCACGATCGCTGCGGATAGGCCGTGTCCGACAACGTCTCCGACAGATATGCCGACCCTGCCGGGGCGGTCGAGAGGGGTCACCAGGTACCAGTCGCCGCCGACGCGCATCGCCTCCCCCGCCGGCTGGTACACCGCGGCAACCACCGCCGCCGTCTGCCCGCGGTCGAGGTCGAGAAGTTGTTCCTGAAATTCGACGGCGATATGGCGTTCACGCTCCAGGGCGCAAATCCGGTCCAAAGCCGACTGCGTGATCTCGGCCGTCCGAGCGAACATGTCGAGCTCGGCCGGGTCGAAGTGCCGCGGCGCGCGCCACAGCAACCCCAGCGAACCGATGACGCGTCCGCCGTGATCGCGCAACGGCTGACTGACACACGCGCGAACACCGCTTTCAGTTTGCTGAACTATGTGCTGATAGCGCGGGGACAGCGCGAAAGTGTCGGGGACGATCATCGGCTCGCCGGTCTTGATGACGTCGACCGGCACCAGCGGCGCGTCCAACGAAGCCACGTGGTAGCGGTCGCGGTATTCGGCGGGAACCGCACCGGCGAATTCGAATCGCACGATCTTGGCTTGCCGGTCGAGCACACCGAGCGATATCACCGCGGGAACGTCGCATCCGCCGAGCGACGAGCCAGACAGGGCGTCGAGGATCTCGGTTAGCGAGTCGGCGGATTGCAAAGCCGTGTCGAGTTCGGCCAATGCGGCGGCACGTCGCACCTCAGCTTCGCGCTGTCGCCGACTGGCACGCTCGCGGGAGGCCGCCGACAACCGGGCCGCCACCCGGTCGATGAGCTCCTGGGAGCGGAAGGGTTTGGGCAGGTAGTCGTCTGCGCCGCCGGCGTAGCCTTCGCTGACCGCTTCGGCGCCGGCCCGGGCCGACAACATCAACACCGGCGTCGCCGCCAGCTCTGGATCGGCGCGGATCGCCCCGACGAAGCTAAACCCGTCCAGCTCCGGCATCATGACATCGGTCACCACCGCGTCAGGGCGAAGCTCGCGCATGGCCTTCAACGCCGATTCGCCGTCGGCGACCAAAACCGTGTCCCAGCGCGGGGATAGCACGCGCTGCAGATGAGCCCGCATGTCGGCGTTGTCGTCGGCGATCAGCACCAGCTCGCGGCGTCGCTCTAGGGATCCATCGGGCTGCTGGGCTGCGGCCAACCACTGGCTTGCCTCCACGACGTAGGGGTTGTCCCCTAAGCCCGCGGGCGAATGCTCCACCGGCCTGGTGTCGAGCGATAGGGGCAGCCGGATGGTGACGCTAGTGCCGCGGTCCGGCTCGCTTTCGACCTCCACCGTCCCGTGCAGCAGCTCGACAAGCCCGTGCACCAGCGACAAGCCGATTCCGGTGCCTTCCACGCTGCGCCCGCGGGCGGTGTCGGCGCGAAAGAAGCGTTCCCCCAACCTTTTCAGGTCGTCCTCGGCCATCCCGACACCGGTGTCGCGGATGCTGACGCGGCACGCTTCCGAGTCGCTGCGCGCCTCCACCGAAATAGTGCCCTGCAGCGTGTATTTGACCGCGTTGGACAGCAAATTGAGGACAATCGTCTCGCACATATCGGGGTCCACGTCGGCCAGCACCCGAGAGCAGTCGATCACGAGGTCGAGTCCGGCGCGCTGGCAAAGTTCGGTGAACGACGAGGCGATATGCGCGGTCAGTGCGCCGACGTCGGTGCACACCAGCCTGGCGGCGGCCCGGCCGGATTCGATCCGAGAGAAATCGAGCAGGGAGTCCACCAAGCGCTGCAGGCGCTGGGCATTACGACGGGCGGTGCTAAGCCGCTCCGCGAGCACGCTTTCCGGCTCGGTTTCGGCCAGCGCATCCTCGAGCGGTCCGAGCAACAGGGTCAGCGGGGTGCGGAACTCGTGGCTGACATTGGTTAGAAATGCCGTCTTGGCGCGGTCGAGTTCAGCGAGCGCTTCGGCTCGCTGCCGTTGCTGCTCGTACGAAACCGCCGAGGCCAAAGCCGACGAGAGCTGGTCGGCGAGCAGTTCACAAAAACCGCGGTACTGGGTGTCGAACGGGAGAAGCGGATTCAGCCCGATCACCAGCGCCCCGGCCGTCATCTCCTCACCCACCGGCAACACCAGCGCCGGCTCAGGGCAATCGTCGCCCAATGCCTGAATGCCGGGAATCACGGCCGCAACGTCGTCGATTACTTGCGCTTCGGCCCGCGACCGCCCCGTCGGATGAAACTCGGTCACCGCCGCCAGAGAGCTCGGCAACACCGACAACACCGAAGATGTCGCACCGCGAAGCGTGATGTCCCCGGTCTGCGGGTCGCTGACATAGACGGCGACAAACGACAGATCGGCGGGTTGCTCCGCACACACCGCGACGGCAGCCGCCACCGCGTCGTCGATCGTTCGAGTCTCCATCACCGCAGCCGCGACCGCGTTAAGCACGTGCATGCGTCGTTGACTCAAGACCCGCTCGGTCGTCTCGCTGACCGCTGCAAATACACCGTGAACCTTGCCATCGCCCAGCAGGGGGCCGTAGCTGAAGGTGAACCGCCGTTCTTGCCGCCGGCCACCGGTGACGATAGGCAGCAGCAAGTCGTCGGACCAGGTGGCCTGCCCGGTGGTGACCACACTGTCGAGCATGGGCCCGATCTGGTCCCAGATGTCCCACCACACTTCGCGTCCGCGCCGCCCGAGCGATGCCGGGTGGCGGTCACCGAAAATCGGGACATAGGCATCGTTGTAGACCAGGAACAAATCCTGCGGCCCCAGCCACAGCACGATCGGAAACCGCGAGGTCAGCGTCGTGGCAACCGTGGTGCGCAACTCGACTGGCCAGTCCTTCGGGGGTCCCAATGGGTGTGCTGCCCAATCGAATGCGGCGAACCGGCGGCCCATCTCGCCGCCCAGCGCGACTGCCGCGGCAAGGTCGGGCGGCAAGGCGCCGGACCGGTTCATGCTTGCTTGTCGGTGTCGCGTGAGCGCAGCGCGTCGGCGAGCGTGGGATACAGGTCAAGTACCCGGTCCAGGTTTGTCACCTCGATCGGGCGGACCACCTCGGCGCGGTTGGCCACCAGGCGAACCGATGTTCCAGTGGCGGCACCTTGGTCGTGACAATTGAGCACCGCGTTCAGGCCGGCACTTCCGAAGAAGTTCACCTCCTGCAGGTCAACGACGAGCAGCCGGGCCGGGTGCGTGGACGCCAGGTTCAGCGCTGTTGTCAGCTCGGTGACGAGTTCGCCGATTGTGCCAGAGTCGATGTCGCCCTTGACCCGTACCACGATCCCGTCGTCGTCATGCTCATGGTTGACCGCCAACGCTTCCATTGCTTTGCCTCGACTCCTTCCAGCCGGCCCTAAGACCATTTGTGAGGGTCCGGTCGAGAGACAAGGCGCGGTGCCCGATCCGCCGTCTTCGCCGTACAAGATGATTCAAAGCCTAACCCCGAGGCCAGCTCCAGTCGGTGGGAACCGTCGCCGTTATCCGACCGGCTCCGACCCGACGCGCTCGTGGACCGTCAGCAACAAGTGGTCGAACTGGTTCTGGATCGTTGACGACGTGGGGACCAGGGTGTCGACTTCAGAGACCAGTTGCTTGGCCAGCAGGCGCACTTTGGTGTTGGTCTCCTGCGAGCGCCACTGCAGGATATGGAAGGCTTGATCCGCGTTGATTCGATAGATCGCCATCAGCACGCCCTTTGCTTGCTCGATCACCGCGCGGGATTCCAGCACATCCGGCAGAGCCTCGTCGAGAACCTGGTGGCGGGTCTCGTCGAAGATGTCGGTGAGGTCGATGTAGTAGCCTTCCGTGCCCACCACGGCACCGTTGTCGTCCAGCATCCGGTCGGCCACCACGATCGCGTCGTGCACATTTCCGGCCGTGTCGATAAAGCGGTGACGACTTGAAAACGACGCCTGCGACTGCAGTGCGTAGTCGAGGAGCTCCTGGACATGAGCGCGGTCGTCGGG
>NZ_CAXUCH010000119.1:5602-7634 GCF_964249325.1 uncultured Mycobacterium sp.
GCGACAACATCAGCTCGGGTGCCGGCTGCACCGACCCGGGCTCGTAGCCGTGCATTCTGGCTACCTCGTCGGACCACTCCCAGCGCTGGCCGATAAACCAAAAGCGGAAGGCGCCCACGTTCAGGTACTTGCCGGCGACCGACGCCATCGCCGCAGCCACCGGTTTGCTGTCCGGGGGTGTGCCTGCGCTATTGGGCTTGTGTTGCACGTTCGTGATCATCCCACGCCAGGCACCTGGCAGCCACACTCGCAGGGCCGCATCGCCCTCCATCGTCGGGGTGTGCACCGCTGTCGTGCTGCGCTAGCGTGGACACCATCAAATCCACGCGGGAGCGCACGCCGAGTGCGCTGAGAGGACGGCTGGGGCCGTCGACCGTACGAACCTGACCGGGTAATGCCGTCGTAGGGAGATGCTCATGACCTCTGTTTCAGTCGACCCGTCCGTGACCACCGGCCCCATCGCCGGCAGCACCAAGGTCTACCGCGAGGTGGAGGTACCCGGCGGCGGGCCCAGACTGGACGTGCCGTTTCGACGGGTCCACCTGTCCAACGGCGAGCATTTCGATCTCTACGACACCTCTGGTCCCTACACCGATCCCGACGCGGTGATCGACGTGCACCGCGGGCTGCCGCCGCGCCCAGGTGTGGTGCGCGACCGCGGCACCCAGCTGCAGCGGGCCCGCGCCGGGGAGATCACCGCCGAAATGGTGTTCATCGCCGCCCGCGAAGGCATGCCCGCCGAGCTGGTGCGCGACGAGGTCGCCCGCGGGCGCGCGGTCATCCCGGCCAACCACAACCATCCCGAGAGCGAGCCGATGATCATCGGCAAGGCGTTCGCGGTGAAGGTCAACGCCAACATCGGCAACTCGGCAGTGACGAGCTCGATCGCAGAAGAAGTCGACAAGATGGTGTGGGCCACCCGCTGGGGCGCCGACACAATCATGGATCTGTCCACCGGCAAGGACATTCACGAGACCCGGGAGTGGATTCTGCGGAATTCGCCGGTGCCGGTCGGCACGGTGCCGATCTATCAGGCGCTGGAAAAAGTCAAGGGCGATCCCACCGAGTTGACCTGGGAGATCTACCGCGACACCGTGATCGAGCAGTGCGAGCAGGGTGTCGACTACATGACCGTGCACGCCGGGGTGCTGCTGCGGTATGTGCCGCTGACCGCCGAGCGGGTCACCGGAATCGTGTCGCGCGGCGGGTCGATCATGGCGGCCTGGTGCTTGGCACATCACCAAGAGTCGTTCCTGTACACGCATTTCGACGAGCTGGCCGATATCTTCGCCCGTTATGACGTGACGTTCTCACTGGGCGACGGGCTGCGGCCGGGATCGATCGCCGACGCCAACGACGCCGCCCAGTTCGCCGAGCTGCGCACCCTGGGCGAGCTGACCAAGATCGCGAAAGCCCGTGGCGCCCAAGTGATGATCGAAGGCCCCGGGCACATCCCGATGCACAAGATCGTCGAGAACGTGCGGCTGGAAGAAGAGCTGTGCGAGGAGGCGCCGTTCTACACGCTTGGCCCGTTGGCCACCGACATCGCCCCGGCCTACGACCACATCACGTCGGCGATCGGCGCGGCGATCATCGCGCAGGCCGGCACCGCGATGCTGTGCTACGTCACCCCAAAAGAACACCTGGGCCTGCCGGACCGCAAGGACGTCAAGGATGGGGTGATCGCCTACAAGATCGCCGCGCACGCGGCGGATCTGGCCAAGGGCCACCCACGCGCCCAGGAGCGCGATGATGCGTTGAGCACAGCACGTTTCGAGTTCCGGTGGAACGACCAGTTCGCGTTGTCGCTGGATCCCGACACCGCGCGCGAGTTCCACGACGAGACGTTGCCGGCCGAGCCGGCCAAGACCGCGCACTTCTGCTCGATGTGCGGGCCGAAGTTCTGCTCGATGCGCATCACTCAGGATGTTCGCGACTACGCCGCTCAGCATGGACTGGAAACCGAAGAGGACATCGAAGCTGTGCTGGCCGAGGGAATGGCCGAGAAGTCGCGCGAGTTCGCCGAGCACGG
>NZ_CAXUCH010000119.1:7644-13012 GCF_964249325.1 uncultured Mycobacterium sp.
GTGCTGACGATCGCCGGCTCGGACTCCGGTGGCGGCGCCGGCCTGCAAGCCGACATCCGCACCTGCGCCTTGCTCGGCGTGCACGCGCTGTGCGCGGTGACCGCGGTGACGGTGCAGAACTCCGTCGGGGTCAGGGGTTTTCACTTGGTTCCCGACGGCGTCATCACCGCCCAGATAGAGGTGGTGTCACACGACATCGGGTTTCAGGCAGCCAAGACCGGCATGCTGGCATCCCCTGAGATCATCGGGGCCGTCGCCGCGGCCTGGCGCGACCACAGCCCCGATGTGCCGCTAGTGGTCGACCCGGTGTGCGCGTCGATGCACGGTGATCCGCTGCTCGAGCCGAGCGGGCTGGAAACGCTTCGCGCCGAGCTGTTTCCGCTGGCGACGCTGGTTACACCCAACCTGCACGAGGTACGGCTACTTGTCGATATCGAGGTTGTCGACCCGCAGTCACAACGAGAGGCAGCGCGTGCCCTGCACGCGCTGGGCGCGCGGTGGGCGCTGGTGAAGGGCGGACACCTGCGGCCGTCGGACTCCAGCACCGATCTACTGTTCGACGGCAACGACTTTCACGAGTTCGACTCGCCGCGGGTGGATACCAGCCACGACCACGGCGCCGGGGACACGCTGTCGGCGGCGTTGGCATGTGCGCTCGCGCACGGGTATGACGTTCCCGACGCGGTCGAGTTCGGCAAGCGATGGGTGACCGAATGTCTGCGGGCGTCCTATCCGCTGGGCCACGGCCATGGCCCGGTGTCGCCACTCTTTCGGTTGGACGCATGAATCTCGAGCGCATCGCCGGTGTCGCGCATGAACCCGACGGTGCGGCGACCGGTGTCGTGGTGCTGACCCACGGGGCGGGCGGCAGCCGGGAATCCCCTCTGCTGCAACAGATTTGCAATGAGTGGTCGCGACGCGGCTGGCTGGCGGTGCGCTACAACCTGCCCTACCGGCGGCGCAGGCCAACCGGCCCCCCGTCGGGCTCGGGCAGCGCTGATCGCGCCGGAATCGTCGAGGCGATCGAGGTGTGCCGCGGCCTTGCCGACGGACCGCTGATCGCGGGCGGGCATTCCTACGGCGGTCGACAGACCTCGATGGTGGTGGCGGACGGTGCCGCAGGGGCGGACCTGCTGATGCTGTTCTCCTATGCGCTGCATCCGCCGGGCAAGCCGGAACGTGCCCGCACCGAGCACCTGTCCGACATCGCGGTGCCTACGGTGTTCACCCACGGCACTTCTGACCTGTTCGGCACGCCCGACGAGATACGCCGTGCCGCCGCGTTGATACCCGCGCCGACGCAGGTCCTCCAGATCCGCGGTGCCCGACACGACCTGCGCTCCAAAGCAGTCGACGTGCCCGCGCTCGCGGTCCACACGGCACTGCAGCTACTGCGGCCCTGAGGCCAGTGCGTACCCGACGCTTAGACGGCGCGAGTAGGCGCCGGTGGGCGACGGCAGGCCCGCAGCGCGGCGCACGCTTCCCCGGCGAACAGCACTACCGTTTCGGGTGGGAGGCGGTGCTGCTGCCCGGCGCCCGGGAGGGTGGCCGGCTCGCCAGCGCCGAGTATCGGTGCTGCCGTAGCGGATCGCTTCGCCGCGTCGCCCACCGGACGACTTAGGCGTTGACGGCTTCCCGCTGGGCGGTCTTGTCGTCGAGGGGCTGGTGCCCGTTACCGTGCGCGACGGTGATCTTGCGTGGCTTGGCCCGCTCGGCCACCGGAATATCCAGCCGCAAGACGCCATCGTGGTAGGACGCCTCGATCCGGTCGGTGTCCAGGTTTTCGCCGAGCACCAACTGCCGGCTGAACACTCCTCGGGGCCGCTCGGCGGCCAGCATCTCGTGGTCCGGGTCGACGCCAGGACGCTCGGCCCGCACCGTCACCACATTGCGCTCGATTCCGAGGTCCAGCGAGTCTTCCCTGATGCCCGGGAGGTCGAACTCGACGACGAACTTGTCACCCTCCCGCCACGCGTCCATCGGCATCGCGGCTGGGCGGGCGGCGGTACCCGACACCTGCTGGGCGAGGCGGTCCAGCTCCCGGAACGGGTCCGTACGCATCAGCATCATGGTCACCCCTAGCTCCAATCTGACGTCCCTGCGGCATAAATCTATGCCACGCGATACAGATTTGATATACCATTGATGCGAAACCAGCGCAAGTGTGATAAATAGGTTTTCTGTGAGGGGCTTTGACGGTGCTGCCATGAGCGATCAACCCGTGCCGGGGGGGATGCCAGCTCCTGACCAGGGCGTGTACGGCATTTCCGTGGCCGCTGAACTGTCCGGGGCGGGCGCGCAGTCGCTGCGGCTCTACGAACGTCACGGCCTGGTGACACCGGCCCGCAGCGAGGGTGGCACCCGCCGTTACAGCGTGGAGGATCTAGCCCGGCTGCAGCGCATCACCGAATTGGTCGCCGCTGGCGTCAACCTGGCGGGCATCGCACGAATCCTGGACCTGGAAGACGACAACGCCGCCCTGCGCGCCGCCAACATGCGGCTGAAATCCGGCAAGCGCCCCCGAAGCGCCGGCTCGAAAACGCGTCATGGCAAGATCGCCGAGGACAAACCTTCCAGCGCCTAGCGGCTCGTGGCGCTCGACATGGCTGCTGGCTTGAGCTTCTATCCGGTACCGCGGGTTCTGTATAGTCGCGTCATGGATTCACCGCAGTATGACTTCGTCATCGTGGGGGCGGGCTTCGGTGGTATCGGAGCAGCCATCCAGCTCAAGCGGGTCGGCTACGACAACATCGTCATTCTCGACCGCGAGGCCGATCTCGGCGGAACCTGGCATGTCAACCGTTATCCCGGCCTGGCCGTCGATATTCCGTCCACCACGTACTCGTACTGGTTCGAGCCCAATCCGTACTGGTCGCGATTGTTCGCGCCAGGCTCAGAGCTCAAGCAGTATGCCGAACGGGTCGCCGACAAGCACGACGTGCGTCGCTACATGCGGTTCAACACCACGGTCGAGGGAGCCCGCTGGGACGAGGACGCGAAGTTGTGGCGGGTCGCGCTGGCGGGCGGTGAAGCGCTGACCACACGCTTCTTGATCACCGCGACCGGGTTTTTGTCGCAGCCGCGCACCCCCGACATCCCCGGTATCGCCAGCTTCGACGGCAAGATCATCCACACCACCGCCTGGGATGACAGCTACGACTTCGCCGGTCGCCGCGTCGGGATCATCGGCACTGGCGCGACCGCCGTGCAGCTGATCCCCGAACTGGCCAAGCAAGTCGCCGACCTGACCGTCTACCAGCGCACCGCGATCCACGTCGTGCCCAAAATCGACTTCGCGATCCCACCGTGGCTGCAGCAGGTGTTCGTCAAGGTGCCGCTGGTGCACCGCGCCTTCCGGTTGGTCACCGACACCCTCTTCGAAGTGATGATCGTGACCGGGGTGCTGCACTACCGCCAGTTCCGGCGGCTCAACATCGCGGCTGCGGATCTGGCCAAGATCAACCGCTTTGTCTCGGTGCGTGACAAGGACCTGCGCAAGAAGCTAACCCCCGACTACGACTTCGGCTGCAAGCGGCCCACCTGGTCCAATAGCTACTACCGCACCTTCACCAAACCGCACGTGCATCTGGAGACCAACAGCATCGAGCGGATCGAACCCGACGGTATCGTGACCGTCGACGGCCACAAGACCGTAATCGACACCCTGGTACTGGCCACCGGCTTCGACCTGTGGGAGGCCAACTTCCCGGCCATCGAAGTAATCGGCCGGGACGGCCGCAACCTCGGAAAGTGGTGGCGCGAGAACAGGTTCCAGGCCTATCAAGGGGTGTCCATCCCGTACTTTCCCAACTACTTGAGCCTCGCCAGCCCGTACGCGTTTTCCGGGCTGTCGTTCTTCAACACGATGGAATACCAGATGCGGCACATGGACCGGCTGCTCGGCGAGGTGAAGCGCACGGGCGCAACGACGTTCGAGGTCACCGAGGAAGCCAACGCGCGCTTCCTGGACCGGATGACGGGATACCTGGACGACTCGGTGTTCTACCGCGGCGACTGCGCCACGTCGCGCTCCTACTACTTCAACCCCAGCGGCGAGGCGACACTCTTGCGGCCCACGTCGGTGCGAAGCGCGGTCCGGGAAGGGTCGCGATTCCCGTTGAGCGACTATGCCTTCGCTTAGGAGGCCCACGCCGAGGAAGGGTAGGCGCATCGCATAGTTCTCCGGTTTGGCTTTCGCCGGCGCCGGGCTGACCCACTTCACCGGCCCGCAGTTGTGTGAACCGATCACCAAGCCATTGTTCCCACACCGCACTCGGCGCCATATCTACACCAACGGCGGTATCGAGACGGTGCTCGGGCCGGGTTTCAGCAACCGAAAGACCCGCAGCCCGACCATCGTCGGGCTGATCGGCTACACGGGATACCTAGTCGGTAACGCTACTACGTCCACGGTATCCCGCTCCACGCAATCTCCTTGGCGCTCACACACTTTGGCGTCCCCCTTGTTGCCGTCACCGCCATTCCGTCCCTCGGCTGGACCTACCACGCCACACAAGGCCGCGGCGCCTTTAACAACAACCAGCCCATTCACGTACGCGATACCGCCGAACTACGCCATGCCATCGTCAGCATCGGCGACTACGCCACCGGGCCCAAAGCCGAGAGCAAGAACCGGCGACGTTTAGCGATCACGCAGGGCCTCATTCCTGCAGTCGAGCGAATCCGCATGTTCGGCGCCGCCAGCATCGACCTGGCCTTCGTCGCCGCAGGCCTCACCGACGCCGCCATCCTCGACACCAACAAACCCTGGGACACCGCCGCTGGCGTCCTCCTGGCCCGCGAAGCCGGAGCCGCAGTCAGCGACCTCACCGGGAACCCGCACACCGCGACCGCCACCAGCACTCTTGCCGCAGCGCCGCACATCGCACCACACCTGACCCAACTCACCGCCCACCCGAGCTGACAATCGCACCCGTGGCGGTCGGCTACCGCCGGGCTTCGCTGCGCTCCCTCTGCTTCCGTTCGCTGCGCTGCCGTCCGCGCCGGTCGCTCCACTGCGCCCGTCGTCCGCCGACCGCCACACCGAGCCATCACGAGCAGGGCTACGAGAACCGTCAGGAATAGCGACGGCGGCTCTCGGACAGTGACGGCCCCGAAGCGGCGCCCAGGCGTCGCTGCCGCAAACACCGTTCACAGGAAAGCCGCACTGACCTGCGGTGTGAGAAATTTCTTTACTGGGATCAAGGCGTCAGCGGCGACCGCTGAACTCATAATCAGCGAGCCAAACTGTACCGCCACCGTGCGGCTTGGCTACCATCCGATGCATGGGTGATGAGGTGCGGGTCAACCCCGAAGAATTGCGGGGAGCCAGCAGCGGTTGGGATGCGGAGGTGTTTGAGCTGCACGC
>NZ_CAXUCH010000120.1:0-7870 GCF_964249325.1 uncultured Mycobacterium sp.
GAGCGTGACCGCCGACCCGCAGGCCGCAGCCGAAGGCGCCGACGTGCTGGTGACCGATACGTGGACGTCGATGGGTCAGGAGAACGACGGGCTGGACCGGTTGCAGCCGTTCTGGCCGTTCCAGGTTAATTCCCAGCTTCTGGCGTTGGCTGACCCGGATTTCATTGTGCTGCATTGCCTTCCGGCCCATCGCGGTCATGAAATCACCGACGAGGTGATCGACGGACCGCATAGCGCGGTGTGGGACGAGGCAGAGAACCGGTTGCACGCGCAAAAGGCGCTGCTGGTGTGGCTGCTGGAGCGGTCCCGATGACTCGTTCGAAGACCACACCGGACGTCACCCGCGCCGGCAGGCAGGCCCGCATTGTGGCGATCCTGTCGTCGGCGCCGGTGCGCAGCCAAAGCGAGCTCGCCGCGCTGTTGGCCGCGGAGGGCATCGAAGTCACCCAGGCCACACTTTCGCGGGATCTGGAAGAACTCGGCGCGGTCAAGCTGCGAGGCGCCGACGGCGGTGTCGGCGTCTACGTCGTTCCCGAAGACGGCAGCCCGGTACGCGGGGTCTCCGGCGGTACCGGACGGCTGTCACGGCTACTGGGTGAGCTTCTGGTGTCCACCGACGCCACCGGAAACCTGGCCGTGCTGCGCACCCCGCCCGGTGCCGCTCACTACCTGGCGAGCGCGATCGACCGCGCGGCGCTGCCGTACGTCGTCGGCACCATCGCCGGTGACGACACGATCTTTGTGGCGGCCCGCGAGCCGATGACCGGCGCCGAACTCGAAGCCGCTTTGCGGCAGTTGACTAAAGCTGACGTAACGTAAGGAGATTAGTTCATGTCCGAGCGCGTCATCCTGGCGTATTCCGGCGGTCTGGACACCTCGGTTGCGATCAGCTGGATTGGGAAGGAGACCGGCCGGGAAGTCGTCGCGGTAGCCATCGACCTCGGCCAGGGCGGCGAGGACATGGAGGTGGTGCGCCAGCGGGCGCTGGACTGCGGCGCGGTCGAGGCGGTCGTCGTCGATGCCCGCGACGAGTTCGCGGAGGGCTACTGCCTGCCCACAATCAAGTCCATCGGCCTTTACATGGACCGCTACCCGCTGGTGTCGGCGATCAGCCGCCCCCTCATCGTCAAACACCTGGTCGCGGCTGCACGTCAATACGGCGGCAGCATGGTCGCACACGGCTGTACCGGCAAGGGCAACGACCAAGTGCGCTTCGAGGTCGGATTCGCCTCGCTGGCACCAGATCTGGAGGTGCTTGCACCGGTTCGTGACTACGCGTGGACCCGAGAGAAGGCCATTGCCTTCGCTGAGGAGAACGCCATCCCGATCAATGTCACCAAACGCTCGCCGTTCTCGATCGACCAGAACGTGTGGGGCCGCGCAGTGGAAACCGGCTTCCTGGAACACCTGTGGAACGCGCCGACCAAAGACGTGTACTCCTACACCGAAGATCCCACCGTGAACTGGAATACCCCCGACGAGGTGATCGTCGGCTTCGAATGCGGTGTGCCGGTATCGATCGACGGCAGAGCGGTCACGGTCCTGCAAGCTATCGAGGAACTCAACCGCCGCGGCGGCGCGCAAGGTGTCGGGCGCCTCGACGTCGTGGAGGACCGGCTGGTCGGCATCAAGAGCCGCGAAATTTACGAGGCGCCCGGGGCGATGGTATTGATCACCGCGCACACCGAGCTCGAACACGTCACGCTGGAGCGAGAACTCGGCCGGTTCAAGCGGCTGACCGATCAGCGTTGGGCCGAGCTGGTCTACGACGGCCTGTGGTATTCGCCGCTGAAGGCGGCCTTGGAGGCTTTCGTCGCCAAGACACAAGAGCACGTGACCGGCGAGATCCGAATGGTCTTGCACGGCGGGCACATCGCGGTCAACGGGCGCCGGAGCCCAGAATCGCTGTACGACTTCAACCTGGCTACCTACGACGAAGGCGACAGCTTCGATCAGTCCAAGGCGAAGGGCTTCGTGTACGTCCATGGGCTGTCGTCGAAATTGGCTGCCCGCAGGGACTTGCGCGCTGAAAACCCATGAGCACTAACGAGGGGTCGCTGTGGGGTGGGCGGTTCGCCGACGGCCCATCCGATGCGCTGGCGGCGCTGAGCCGGTCCACCCACTTCGACTGGGTCCTGGCGCCCTACGACATCGCCGCGTCCAGGGCGCACACCCGGGTGTTGTTCCGCGCCGGGCTGCTCAGCGAACAACAGCGCGACGGGCTGCTGGCCGGGCTGGACAGTCTGGCGCAGGATGTGGTTAACGGCAGCTTTGCGCCGCTCGACACCGACGAGGATGTGCACGCCGCGCTGGAGCGCGGTCTGATCGAGCGGGTCGGTGCTGATCTGGGTGGCCGGCTGCGCGCCGGGCGATCGCGAAACGACCAGGTCGCCACGTTGTTTCGGATGTGGCTGCGCGACGCGGTGCGCCGAGTCGCCGCCGGGGTGCTCGACGTCGTCGGCGCACTCAGCGACCAGGCCGCCGCCCATCCCACTGCGATCATGCCCGGCAAAACGCATCTGCAATCGGCACAGCCGATTCTGTTGGCCCACCATCTGCTCGCGCACGCCCATCCGCTGCTGCGCGACGTCGATCGGATCGCCGACTTCGACGAGCGCACCGCGATATCGCCGTACGGGTCCGGAGCGCTGGCTGGGTCGTCGCTGGGGCTCGATCCCGATGTGGTCGCCGAAGAGCTGGGATTCTCGGCAGCCGCAGACAATTCGGTCGACGCGACCGCGGCTCGCGATTTCGCCGCGGAGGCGGCGTTCGTGCTGGCGATGATCGCCGTCGACCTGTCGCGGCTCGCCGAGGACATCATCATCTGGAGTTCAACTGAATTCGGCTACGTCACTTTGCACGACTCATGGTCGACCGGCAGCTCGATCATGCCGCAGAAGAAAAACCCGGACATCGCCGAGCTGGCCCGCGGGAAGTCCGGCCGGTTGATCGGCAACCTGGCCGGGTTGCTGGCCACGCTGAAGGCGCAGCCGCTGGCCTACAACCGGGATCTGCAAGAGGACAAGGAGCCGGTGTTCGATTCGGTGGCGCAGCTGGAACTGCTGCTGCCGGCCATGGCGGGACTGGTGGCAAGCCTGACGTTCAATGTTGAGCGGATGGCGGCGCTGGCGCCGGCAGGCTACACACTGGCGACTGATATGGCGGAATGGCTGGTGCGGCAAGCCGTTTCATTCCGCGCGGCGCACGAGGCCGCCGGCGCGGCGGTGCGACTCGCGGAGCAGCGCGGCGTCGGCCTTGAAGAGCTAACCGACCAGGAGCTGGCCGCCATCCATCCTGCCCTGTCCGGTGAGGTGCGTGAGGTGCTGACGGTCGAGGGCTCGGTATCCTCGCGCGACGCCCGCGGGGGCACAGCGCCGATCCAGGTGGGCAAGCAGCTGGATAGCGTGCGCGACACCGCAGATCGACTGCGAGCGCAGCTGCGTCGCTAACGTCTTTCCATCAGCTCGGAGAGCTCGAGCCAGCGGTCCTCCAACGCGGCGACGTCGTCTTCAAGCGCCTGTAACTCCGGCGTCAACCGCATCAGCCCGACGTGGTCAGACGGGTCGTGCTCGGCGAGCTCGGTGCGTTTACCGGCGATCTGGTCGGCCAGCCGCGCCAGCCGGCGCTCGAGCGATGCGGTCTCTTTCTGCACGGCGCGCAGTTCAGCGCCTGACGTGCGCGTGGCGGCCATGGTAGGGCGCCGCTCCCCGGCCGCCGCTGACAGCCGCAGGTATTCGTCGATGCCGCCGGGCAAATGGCGCAGCCGGCCGTGCAGAATCGCGTACTGCTGGTCGGTGATCCGTTCCAGCAGGTAGCGGTCGTGAGAGACCACAATCAAAGTTCCGGGCCAGGAATCGAGCAGATCCTCGGTGGCGGCGAGCATATCGGTGTCCACGTCGTTGGTGGGCTCGTCGAGCAGCAACACATTCGGTTCGGCCAGCAATGTGAGCATCAACTGCAGCCGTCGGCGGAAACCGCCGGACAGGTCGCCGACCCGAGCGGACAACTGCTCGCGGGAAAACCCCAACCGCTCCAACAGCTGGGTCGGGCTGACCTCTCGGTCGGCGACCCGGTAGCCGGTGCGCAGCCTGCCCACCACGTCGGCCACCCGGTCAGCGGCCGACGCTGCCATCTCGTCGCCTTGCTGGTCGAGCATCGCCAGCCGAACCGTCTTGCCGCGCTTGACACGGCCGGTGTCCGGCTGCACGGTGCCGGCGATCAATCCCAGCAGCGTGGACTTGCCGGCACCGTTGGCGCCGACGATGCCGGCCCGTTCCCCCGGACCGATTCGCCATTCGACCGCGCGCAGCACAGGTTGGCCGCCGAAGGAGACCGATACGTCGAGCAGGTCGATCACGTCCTTGCCGAGCCGCGCGGTCGCCAGCCTCGCCAGCTCCACGGTGTTGCGCAGCGGCGGCACGTCGGCGATCAGCTGGTTGGCAGCCTCGACCCGAAACTTCGGTTTGGACGTGCGCGCCGGTGGCCCCCGGCGCAGCCAGGCCAACTCCTTGCGCATCAGGTTCTGCCGTTTGGCCTCCGCCGCGGCGGCCAGCCGGTCGCGCTCGACGCGCTGCAGCACATAGGCGGCATAACCGCCGTCGAACGGCTCGACCGTGCCGTCGTGTACCTCCCACGTCGTGGTCGCCACCTCGTCGAGAAGCCAGCGGTCGTGGGTCACCAGCAAAAGGCCACCGGTGTTGCGCGCCCAGCGCTGCCGCAGGTGGTTCGCCAGCCAGGTGATCCCTTCGATGTCCAGATGGTTGGTGGGCTCGTCCAGCGCGATCACGTCGCACTCGCCCAGCAGCAGCGCGGCCAGCTGCACACGTCGCCGCTGTCCGCCGCTGAGCGTGGATAGCTCTGCCTCCCAAGCGAGGTCGGACACCAGCCCGTTGACCACCTCGCGGATGCGCGGGTTAGCCGCCCATTCGTGCTCTGCGCGGTCGCCGAGCAGCGTCTGCCGGACAGTGCGGCCGCGGCCCAGGGTGTCCGCCTGGCTCAACGCACCGACCCGCAACCCGGTGCGGCGCGTGACTCGGCCGGAATCCGGCCGCAGCTGACCGGTGAGCAACCCCAACAGACTGGATTTGCCGTCGCCGTTTCGTCCCACGATGCCAATGCGGTCGCCGTCACTGACCCCCAGGCTGACCGACTCGAACACGACCCGAGTCGGGTACTCGAGGTGGACGTTCTCGGCCCCCAGCAGATGCGCCACCGGCCCGACCCTAACCGGCTACCGGCGGCGGCCAAAGCCGCGGGACCAGGTCGGCAGATGTGCCATGATTGCCACGCTGTCAGGCCCGCCTGCAGCAGCGATACTTGATAGCGGAGGCAGCAAGTGGATCTGAATCTGTCGGCGGTTACGCGGCCGGTCGAGCGTCTGATGGCCACGGCGCAGAACGGCCTGGAGGTGTTGCGGCTGGGCGGGCTGGAGACCGGTACCACGCCGTCGCCGTTCCAGATCGTCGAGAGCGTGCCGATGTACAAGCTGCGGCGGTATTTTCCACCGGACAGCCGCCCCGGCCAGCCGCCGGCCGGTCCTCCGGTGCTGCTGGTGCACCCGATGATGATGTCGGCCAACATGTGGGACGTCACCCGCCAGGAAGGCGCGGTCGGGATCCTGCACGCCGCCGGGTTGGACCCGTGGGTCATCGACTTCGGCGAACCGGACAAGGTCGAGGGCGGCATGCGCCGCACCCTGGCCGACCACATCGTCGCGCTGAGTCAGGCCATCGACACCACGACGGAAGTCACCGGCCGTGGTGTGCACTTGGCGGGCTATTCCCAAGGCGGCATGTTCTGCTATCAAGCCGGCGCATACCGCCATTCGAAAAACATCGCCAGCATCGTGGCGTTCGGGTCGCCGGTGGACACCTTGGCCGCGCTGCCGATGGGCGTTCCGCCCAACTTGGCCGCAGCGGCCGCCAACTTCATGGCGGACCACGTTTTCACCCGGCTAGCCATCCCAAGCTGGTTGGCGCGCACCGGTTTCCAGTTGATGGATCCGCTCAAGACTGCCAAAGCCCGCATCGATTTCCTGCGTCAACTGCATGACCGGGAAGCGTTGCTGCCGCGCGAACCGCAGCGCAGATTCCTGGAATCCGAAGGCTGGATCGCGTGGTCAGGTCCGGCGGTATCTGAGTTGCTCAAGCAGTTCATCGCCCACAACCGGATGATGACCGGTGGTTTCTCGATCAACGGGCAACTGGTGACCCTGACCGACATCACGTGCCCGGTGCTGGCGTTCGTCGGCGAAGTTGACGACATCGGCCAGCCCCCGGCGGTGCGGGGCATCCGGCGTGCGGCCCCGAACGCCGAGGTCTACGAATACTGCTTGCGTGCAGGTCATTTCGGGCTGGTCGTGGGATCGAAAGCGGCACAGCAGACGTGGCCGACCGTCGCGGCCTGGGTGCTGTGGATCTCCGGATCGGGTGACAAGCCGGCCGACATCGTCCCGATGGTCGAGCAGCCGGTCGAACGCACGCAGTCCGGTGTGGCGCTGAGCTCCCGGCTGGCGCACGGCGTAGGGGAAGCCTCTGAGGTGGCGCTGACCTTGGCCCGCGGCGCGGCCGAGGCCGTCGTCGCCGCCAACAAATCGGTGCGGACCTTGGCCGTGGAAACCGTGCGCACGCTGCCCCGGCTGGCCCGCCTGGGCCAGATCAACGACCACACCCGCATCTCGCTGGGCCGGATCATCGACGAACAGGCCCACGACGCGCCACAAGGCGAGTTCCTGCTGTTCGACGGGCGGGTCCACACCTACGAGGCGGTCAACCGGCGCATCAACAACGTGGTGCGCGGCTTCATCGAGGTCGGTGTTCGGCAGGGCGACCACGTCGGTGTGCTGATGGAGACCCGGCCCAGCGCCCTGGTCGCCATCGCGGCGCTGTCGCGGCTGGGCGCGGTCGCCGTGCTGATGCGAGCCGACAGCGATCTGGTGGCGGCAGCTCGCATCGGCGGCGTCAGCCAAATCGTCACCGATCCCACCAATCTCGACACCGCGCGGCAATTGCCCGGCCATGTACTGGTGCTGGGCGGTGGAGAGTCACGCGATCTGTACCTGCCCGAGGACGCCGACGTCATCGACATGGAAAAGATCGACCCCGACGCGGTCGAGCTTCCGGCCTGGTATCGGCAGAATCCCGGACTGGCAAGGGATCTGGCGTTCATCGGGTTCACCACCACCGCCGGTGGTGAACTGGTTGCCAAGCAGATCACCAACTACCGCTGGGCGCTCTCGGCGTTCGGGACGGCCTCCACCGCCGCGTTGGGCCGCGGCGACACCGTGTACTGCCTCACACCGCTGCACCACGAATCCGGGTTGCTGGTCAGCCTCGGCGGCGCGGTGGTCGGCGGTGCCCGCATCGCGCTGTCGCGTGGTCTGCAGCCGGACCGGTTCGTCGCCGAGGTCCGTCAGTACGGCGTCACGGTGGTGTCCTACACCTGGACCATGCTGCGCGAGGTCATCGACGATCCCGGATCGGCATTGCAGGGCTACCACCCGGTGCGGCTGTTCATCGGCTCGGGAATGCCGACCGGGTTATGGCAGCGGGTGATTGACGCGTTCGCGCCCGCGCATGTGGTCGAATTCTTCGCGACCACCGACGGGCAGGCGGTTCTGGCCAACGTGTCCGGCGCCAAGATCGGCAGCAAGGGCCGCCCGTTGCCGGGCGCCAGCCGCGTGGAGCTCGGCGCCTACGACGCCGACCACGACCTGATCCTGGAAGACGAGGGGGGCTTCGTGCAGGTCGCCGACGCCGACCAAGTCGGAGTGTTGCTGGCCCAGCCCCGAGGACCGATCGACCCGACCGCCTCGGTCAAACGCGGCGTGTTCGCGCCCGCCGATACCTGGATATCGACGGAGTATTTGTTC